>JAHLLU010000215.1 GCA_020444005.1 archaeon | reverse complement strand
TGAATCAGCTCTAGTTGAATACGCTCGTAGAAGCTTTTCACGTTGATCCCTTCTTCTATTATGTTTAAGGAATGGTACTATTACAGGGGCCTCAAGCGTGATTCTCCATGGCCCATCCTCAGGCGTTGACTCATCTGTTTTTTTCTCGGAGTTATAACTCTGAGATGCTAATTGAAGCAGGTTGTTTGGCCAGCCTTCAGTATCGGTTTTCTCGGTGATAATGAACTCGTATGCCTTGGTTGAGTCCAGTACATGGTTCATAAAATCAGTGCTAAGAAGCGATAACTCGGTTGATATCTCATTAAATCGTTTCTTTGCATCCCCAGATAATCCAACACCAGAATGCTTTGCATCCCGAATTTTCAGACCAATAACTCGTTTTTGATGGTCATCTAGATCATTCCATTCTGGGCCATCACGCATAGCAATTAATCCATCATAGATGGGTCTGCTCTGTCCAGCTCTCAGACTGAACTGAACTACCTTGGGCTGCATTTTCTGGTGTTCTTTTCTTAGCTCTTTACTATTTTTCACGTTTAGAAGATGCCCAATCGGACTCCAAGCATATTCAAAGGGTAATGATAGACTTTCCAAGGGCTTGATTAATCCACTCCATGTAGGTTCGATGTTTGATTCTAGTTCAGTTATCTTCTTCTCGGCTTGTTCCAGAATCTGTGATACAGCTGGTTCAATGTGTTCGGGCTTTATGAGATCAAAACGAGGTATACCCTCACACACAAGAAGAGGATTATCTGGATGTTCCATACAAATGAAAATGGGTGGTAGTATTTAGAAAAATTGGCTAAATTGAGAAAGGTTTCCACCCGTCTGGCTTCATGTGATAACGCTATAAGGGATAAAGTCCATGAAAGAATAACTTGAGCCCAAAAAAACTCGACGCTATAGTATTTGACATGGATGCAACCCTCGTAGACCTAGGAGGGTTCGTAGAGTGGAGAAGAGCCCATGAAGAAATCGTTGAAGCCTATCTTCGATATGATTGCGATCCATCAATAGTTCAAGAATGTAGTGCAAAAGGATTATTCAACATGCTTGAGCTCATGTACGAACACCTCCAAAAAGAAAGAGGCCAAGATGAAGCATACAAGATACAGGAATCAGTCTATAATATACTCGGAGAGTATGAGTCAACAGGAGCCAACTCATGTAAATTAATGGATGGCTGCATTGACGTACTTGACTGGCTTAAAGAAAAAGAAATACCTCTCGGAATATGTACATCAAACTCACCCAAATCAGCAGAGACCGCTCTGAAACTCCAAGGTATACAAAGTTACTTCAAAGTCGTAGTAGGGAGAACCGTTGATCATCCTATGAAGCCCCATCCGGCTCAATTGAAAAAATGTTTTGAGGAACTGGACGCAGATCCAAAAAACAGTCTAATGGTGGGGGATAGCCACAAGGATATAATTGCTGGGAAAAAACTTGGGGCGTATACTGTTGGTGTTCCTGTGTATTTTACGCGGGTTGATCTAATGAAAGAAGCTGGTGTAGATGTAATTATTGAGAGTTTAGACGATCTAAGATCGGTGATTGAAACGCTCTAAATCATGATTCCCTCAATATAGAAAGCCCAGTAATACAATCCAATCAAGATAATAACCGAGATAATGAGCCCCCTCAGCGCCCTATCATAATCAATACCAAACGCAGCTAAACCCCCCGCAATAAACCCAAAAAGATGCACATCATGAGCAACCCAAACATCAGTATTGTACAAGATAGCCGAGACCTCAATCACCAACATCGATATCCCTAGAACAAAACCCGGCATAGGAATAATCATCGCAGAAGTAAACTTGAAAGGCATCAACAAAAGCAACAAAGCCAACGCTCCAAAAACAGCCCCCGATGCACCAATAACCATGATATCTGAACCCTGATTGAATACTATGTGAAGAATTCCCGAAAATATACCAGCTAAAAGATATGACAAACCAAACTTAGTGCTACCAATCTCTGACTCAACTGCTCGCCCTATACTGAATAATGCGAACATATTGGAGATAAGATGCTGGAAGTTTAAGTGTAGAAACTGGTACGTGATCAAGGTATAGTAGCTCTTACTCATTGTGAAAATAGAGGGGTTCAAAGCGAGATCGCTATACACCTTAACCCACATAGTGTTCGACAAAAACATGCTCCCAAAATAAATCAAAGAACACGCCATCACCGTGAAATATGTGAAAACAGGCTCACGACGCAGCGACATATTGATTATACTAAGGCAAAACCCATGCTAAAAAACATGCCCAAGGGTAACTCTTTTTTCCTAGCCCTTGTCTAAATACAGGAGGTCGAGCAAGAATGAACGAGAATCTTAGACCCATTGATAACCCGAAGGTAATCGGCAGAGGAACATGGTACGACAAAGCAGCAGACGAACTTATCAAACGGGAAAAGAAGCTCAAGCGCAGCCTCGACCTAATAAGAACCGAAAGCGGTCTCGGCGCAAGCGGATACCCCCACATAGGCAGCCTAGCTGACGGACTCAGAAACTATGGCATAGCAATGGCGCTGGAAGTAAGAGGATACAATAGTGAGTATATCGCATTTGCAGACGATAAAGACGGGCTAAGAAGCGTACCCGCTGGAATGCCTGATGAACTAGAACAATATCTAGGTTTGAGTGTAGCTCAGATACCCGATATTTTCGGAGATTGTCACTTCAGTTTCGGAGAACACATGAGCAGTCTACTCAAACAAGCACTGGACCTAAACAAGGTAAAATACACTCCAATGTCCGCCTACAAGACATACCAAGACGGTTTGCTCAACGACGAGATAATCACACTACTAGACAACCATGAAAAAGTTGGAAAGATCATCGAGTCAGTCACAGGACAGGACAAATTCACAGAAGCATTACCATATTTCGTAGTATGTGAGAACTGTGGAAGAATCTACACCACATACGCCCACGACTACAATCCACAGACCCATACAATCCAGTATGATTGCAAAGGAATGGAAGTAAAAGGACGCTGGATGGAAGGCTGTGGACATAAAGGAGAGGTAGATGTACTAAGTGGAAACGGTAAACTCAGCTGGAAAGTAGAGTTTGGCGCCAGATGGCACGCACTAGACATCAGATTCGAGGCTTACGGTAAAGACATCGCAGACAGCGTACACGTAAACGATGCAATATGCCGTGAGATATTCGACTGGGAGCCACCGATGCATGTCCAATATGAGATGTTCGTAGATCGCGGAGGTAAGAAGATCAGCAAATCAGCGGGCAACGTATTCACCCCACAAGTATGGTACAGATACGGCAGCAAAGAAAGCCTAAACCTATTGATCTACAAACGATTCGTAGGCACCAAGAGCGGCTCAGTAGATGACATACCCGTCCACATGGACGAACTGGACGAACTTGAAGACGTATACTTCGGCAAGAAGAAAGTAAAAGACGAACTCGAATACTACAAACTAACAGGACTCTATGAGTACGCACACCTGCTAAATCCACCAAAAGAGCCAGAAGCACACATACCCTTCAACGTAATGGTAAACCTAGCAAAAGTAGCCCCACCGGGAAACGAAGCAGAGTTCATGAAGCTCAAACTCGATGAATACGAGTTCCTCAAGGAAACCGAGAAAGGCGTCGATGAAAGAATTCAAAGAGCACTAGAATGGGTCAATGACATAGAGGAAGAAGAACACGAGTCAATCGAGATCACAACTGAACAAAAAGCAGCATTAGCCACCATCATAGAGGAACTAGAGGCAGCAGAAGACGATGACGCATACCAGGCATCAATCTTCAACGCATCAAAGGCACACGGATTAAAGGCAAGGGAACTATTCCCCATCGTTTATCAGATACTACTAGGGCAACCTCGTGGACCTAGATTTGGACCATATGTTGGACTCGTGGGCAAGGAATCAGTTATTTCAGACCTTAAGAAAGCCATCCAATAACCACTTTGTCGCAATTCTTTATCATAAGCCGACTCTAAACTAATATAATGGTCATTATCCGAAAAATCAAATTCAACGAATGGATAAGACCACTCAAGCTCTCAGCCCAGATACTAGAGCACACACCACAGCCACAAAAATCTCTCCTGTTAATGAAGCTACCTCTTTCTCTACTTATCTTGAAACTTTATGACTCTGAGACAATATACGTCGCTGAAGAAGAAGGAGAAATAATTGGGTTATGTCTAGCCCAGATAAAGGTTAATCTACTACTGATAGAAGTCAC
>JAHLLU010000214.1 GCA_020444005.1 archaeon | reverse complement strand
CTACTGTGGAGATAACGGTCACTGATAACCACTTTTCCTTCGTTAAGAGCCTCTTCGATGATCTTTCCATGCTCTATACGATCTGCAGCGAATAACAATGCTTCAGTTTCCGGAGTAAATGACCTACTCTTGGACCTCATATAGCTCCAGAGGAGGTTTCCGATTTGTCCATGGGTGGGTTCCATGTGGTGCTCCACATCATAGCCTTTCTCCTGAAGGTACTCGGTTAATAGTTTGATCTGAGTTGATTTACCGCCGCCGTCAACGCCCTCGAAGACTATGAAGAAACCCCGTTTGCTCATCGCTGTGATTGATGTAGACTGGGGATAAAAATTGTGGGGTTAGAGCTGGAAAAGCTCACGGTCAAACGTAGTAAGGCTTTCTGCTTTACCGTTTTTTATCAAAACCATGTCCTCGACCCTGAGATAATACTCACCCTTATGCCATAGCTTTGGCTCTACACAAAACACCATGCCATCAACGAGCTCCTGAGTAGAACCCGGTTTAAGCCAAGGGTCTTCGTGAACCTCGATTCCTATCTGATGCCCTACCATGCGGTTTGGAAGCCTCTCCAATAGCCTGTCCTTGTAGCCCTCTCTATCACAAACCTTCTCGATATGGTCAAATATCTGGTCTACCCGCTGCACCTCGCCGCCCATGGCATCAATGGTCTCAACCACAGCCGTCATCAAAGCAGGGTAAGCCTTCTCGATATGCTCCTCTGGTTCACCATAGTAGACGCTTCTACCCCAGTCACTACAGTAACCATCCAAAACGAAGCCGATATCAAACGCGATAGCCGTCTTGGTCTCCAGTTTCTGTTCTGGCTCATAGTTGAACACCCCAACAGGTTCACTACCTGATTTACAGAAACCCGCTGTGGTGGGGAAGCTTACATCGGTTGCTCCAAGACCTCTTCCAAGATGTTCTATTTTTAGGTTCAAGCCCTGAGTCGTGGCTTCCTCATCGATCTCTTCGATGACCTTGCCCATTACCGCCTCTGTGAGTTTAGCGACTCTCTTGAGTTTCTCTATCTCGTAGCTGTCCTTGATCATCCGCATCTTGTCCATTAAACCCTCAGCGCTTCTGAACTTCGCGCCACGGCTATAATTGGCAACGGCTAAGACCAGACTACCCCATGTATACTCGCCTATTCCAATGGTCTCCGGGTACTCTAGCTCCTCCATTATTTTCTTCACAGTTGGCTTCAAGTCCTCAAACATACCCAGTGGTCGCTGGTCCGCTATCCAGCATTCCTTAATCTTGCCTGTGTTTCCGAGACCTGCCATGATTATGGGGTCACCTTCTCTAGGCACAAAGACGCTGTCCGCAGGATAGTTCAAGTCCCTGTGTTTTCTCCACTCCACCGTGGTTCCAGTGAGGTACTGGAAGTCTGGGCTCGCCCCATATACAACTAGGTCGAGTCCTTTTTCCTCCATCAAGCCTTGTAGTGATTCAAGCCGCTTCCTGTAATCAGTCATACCCATAAGTTTAGAGAACAAGCATTAATCGTTTATGACATAGCAATGAACAAAAATTCCCCAGACAATGGTTTTTCAGCACTAAATTCGAATAACATGGTCACATCTACTCAATTTTTCGACTAAAACCCTTTATAGCCGCGACTCTGAGTAATTCATAGGCGTTTTAGGGTTGACCAAAGTTTACGTTTGTCCATTCTGCGGAGTAGAGAAGCCTAAAAAAGACCAGATAGATTTCCACATCAAGTACGGACACAGCGAGGTCTATAATCTCATGAAAGAGGACGTAGAACTCCACGATATAGAGGAGAAACTCGACGAACTCTGCAAACAGAAAAAACTCCTCGAAAAAGAGATCAACTTGATGCAACAAATAATCGAAAAAAGAAAAGAAGAAGACTAATCTATCTCCACTTTTCCGTCATCAGCATCCACTTTTACATACATTCCTGATTTTATCGTATCAACTGGGTTTTGGTCTAACATATCTACCAATGGAATATCGCTGATAACACATCCAGTAGCAAGTATAGCCTCGGTCTCCACATTAATGATAGCCGCTGGTGCTGTACCAAGCTTCTTCATCCGGTAGATAACGTAGCTACCCACCGTGCTACCTTTCCCAGTCGGGAAAATAAACACCTTACCTGTGATATTCTCGCCACAGCAACAATGCCCCGGCTCAGTGACACACCCAGTAACAGGGTCTACGCCTCCATAGAAGCTGACAGGCTCTATACTGACCAGCGCCTCGCCTTCGGCTTTACCGCCCATTACTTTTCTTCCAGTGAGTATCATTTTGATGCCTCCTCTACTAGCTTATCCATTGTAGCTAGTTTTGTTGGGAACCCATGGGCAACACTGTAGTGTCCACCTTTCATGCTGTTGGTGCCTACCCCTTGCCATCCCATCTCGTGAAGAGGCGCTACTACCATACAGGTATCACGATAGACTCTTCCTCCTGCGTCCTCGATGATCTTAATCAAACCGCCTTTCTCTGCATCATCATAGACTTTTCTGCTTGTGAACACCCAGAGCCTGCCCTCAAGATTCTTACCTTTCACCAGGTTTGCTGTTTCCTCAAGTTCCTTGATACTACAATGGGGGCAACCTATACAGTAGGTGGGGTTATCTGGGGCGCTCATGAGTCCTGCTTTTGCTTCCTCAAGTTCTCTTCGCTCTACTATGATGGTTTCTAATCCTTCTAGGTACTGTGAAGCCCATTCTGCTTCGGGGGTCACTCCTTCACCATGCCATAGGGCTATTCCTCCGCTGGTAGCGCAAGCTGCGCCGAGGGTCTTCATGGACTCCATGTCTGGTTTACCCATGTTTCTGAAGTAGGGTACACTTGATTTCATCAGTTTACCAGTCACATACCCAAGGGCGCTATAGTCCAATCTAGACTCTAGAGGTGTCTTGATATCGATAATCTTCGCCGGTTTCCTGTTCTCATTCAGCCTATAACCATAATATGCTGCTACTCCAGTAACAGCTGAGGCTAACGTTGTTGGACCCGACTCACGGTTAGTCCGAGCACCCAATACGCTGTTTACGAAGCATACCGCGTTGGACTCCGCCCATGCTACCTGAGTGCCACGACGTGGCACGTGTCCAATAAGGTAAGGCGTACAGGTACATGTTGGCTCTACTCCCATGTCGGTGAATGCTTTGATGACTCGTTTTTGTCCTATGGCGAACTCTTCTGGGACATTCATTTCTCGCCATTTTTCCATATCCATCCCAGCTGGGTTCAGGGTAGCCCTGATTCTGCACTTGGCGCCCATGGCTGCCTGTTCCTCTAGCCATTCGGTTCCTGCGTCTCCGAGGTTCTTGTAGCTGACGCCGCTGATGTGTGCTGATTCTACTGGTACTAGTTTTTCTGCGCCGAACACGTTTCCGAGAGCTACGAGAAGCTCCATGCTTTTCCGTACTGCGAGTCCTTCTTCTCCGTTAAGCATGTGTTCCTGTTTTCTGGTGAGGTACATGGTTTTCACCTTCAATGATATTTTACCGGTATTTAGACCCTAGCAAATATATCCTTCAGAAAACACTGATACTATATGAGTCTAAGACACATAGGCACAGGCGTCAAACTCGGGGAAGGTACCCGCATCTGGCATCTAACCTACATCGGAGACCATACAGAGATTGGAACCCTAACCAGTGTAGGCAGCCTCACCCACATCGACCATCATGTAAAGATTGGTGACAAATGCAGAATACAGGGCATGGTCTACATCCCACCCGAGACCACCATAGGCGATCAGGTCTTCATCGGACCCGGCGTCGTATTCACAAATGACCCATATCCACCTTCAGGACACCTAGAAGGAGTCAAAGTTGAGTCAGGTGCTGTTATCTGCGCCTCCGCTGTCATCAAAGCCGGTGTAACCATTGGAGAAGGCTCTGTTATTGGTATGGGGGCAGTGGTTACCAAGGATGTTGAACCCGAGACCGTAGTACACGGACATCCTGCAAGATACCAGTACAGCATAGAAGAATATGAGAAACGTAGAGATCAGTGGATCAAAGATAGCGGTAAACCGCGGTCCTGAGCGCTAAGATCACTTGCTCGGCTTCTCTTTCCGTCACATATGGGTGTATTGGTATGCTGAACACGTTTTTTGCTAGTTCTTCGGCTACTGGGCAAGGCTCCGTTACGTATTTCCTCATAGCTGGTTGTTCCGTCAATGCGTATGGGTAGTGAACCAGTGTCTCGATGTTCATATTTCTCATATCCATGACAATCCTA
>JAHLLU010000213.1 GCA_020444005.1 archaeon | reverse complement strand
AGAAGCGTTCCTGCGCCTCCGGGTCGATGCCTGAAGCTGGCTCATCCAGTATCAGAATCTTGGGATTACGGACAATAGCTTTAGCAACAAAGACCCGTTGTTTTTGTCCACCAGATAGTTGCCCTATTCGTCTGTCTGAGAGTTTGCTGATGCCCATGAAGCTTAGGGCTTCATCTACTTTTTCCCAGTCCTCTTTTTTTAGTGGTCTTCCAAGGTTGCTTCTGTTTATTCGTCCCAGTCCGACGAGTTCTCGGACGGTTAGGGGGAATTTCTCGTCGAAGTTGATGCTGTGCTGGGATACGAAGGCGAGTTTACTCCAATCGTTGAACTCGTCCAAGGGTTTACCCATTATCTTGATCGACCCAGACTCAAAGGGTAATATGCCCAGTAATGCCTGCATCAGGGTGGTTTTTCCACCTCCGTTGGGTCCAACTACACCCATGTAGGTGCCGGGCTCGATGCTGAATGTGGCGTCCTCTATGATGGTTCTGCCTTTTCGTGCTACTGTGAGGTTTTCGACCTCTATGATTGGCTCCAACATTATTCGACCAGTCCTTGTTTGAGGTTATCTAGGTTGGTTTCAAGCTGTCCCAAGTAATCCAAGTCATTCAATGGACCAAGCATCAGATAAAGTTCCAGTATCTCCACAGGCTCACCTGTTCTTGAAGTAAGCTCTGTCTGTAAAGTCTCCGCGTACTCAGTACTATAAACAGGGTCAACATAGATCACGTAGCTGTTCTCCGCCACCATTGCGTCAACTATCTCGGTGATCTGGGCTGTGCTCGGTTGCTCATCAGCGCTTAACCCGATTACGCCATGCTGCTCAAGGTTATACCTATCAGCGATATACCCGTATGCGCTGTGGGTTGTGAAGAAGGTCTTTCCCGCTGCGGATGCTAGCTCTGTCTGGTATTCTTGGTCTAGGTTTGTTAGGCTTGTTTCTAGTTGTTCCCAGTTACCGGTATAATAGTCTGTGTTGTCTGGGTCTACTTCCTTTATAGCCGTATAGATGTTTTCAGCTATCATGTAAGCCGTGTATGGGCTTACCCATAGATGCGGGTCACCATCATCGTGATCGTGTCCATCATCCTCGGTATGGCCTTCTTCGAGAAGAAGCTCGATTCCTGTGCTTGCCTCAAGAATCACTTTATTATCTGTGTTGATGGTACCCAGTATATCGTCTTCGACCCAGTGATCCAGTCCAGCTCCTAGATAGATGACGAGATCTGATTCCTCGGTCTCAGCGATATCACTGATGGATGGCTGCCAACTGTGAACCTCGCTGTTATACGGTATCAGCGTGGATACCTGTACATTTTCTCCGCCTATCTCCTCAGCGAAATAAGCCAATGGATAGAAACTTGTGGTTATCTTTATGCCTGAATCGTCCTCGGTTGGCTGAAGTCTTGGATACATCAATAAGGCTCCAGCTATCAGCGCGACGGCGACTGCGGCTATTATTATTGTACGATTGTTGCTCAAACTAATCTCTGTGTCAGCAAAGGAAAAGGTGGTTAATAAAGTTGAACGATTTTTTATTAAAACAACGGAACGGGTTAAATTAGATAACCCAGAAAATAGGCATATGAAGACTGTAAAGGCAGACGAAGCCGGGTTAAAAGCAGCCGCAGAGATCATCAGAAAAGGCGGAGTAGCAATCTACCCCACCGAGACAGTCTACGGACTCGGCTGCGCGCCCCACGACGCAGAAGCCACAAAAAAAATACTACAAATCAAGGAACGCCAAGAAAAACCACTACCACTAATATGCTCAAACACAGAAATGGTTCGAAAAATAGTCCAAATGAACCCCACAGCAGAAAAACTCGCAACAAAATTCTGGCCCGGACCACTCATGCTCGTACTGCCAAAAAAGATGGACTACCCGGTCTACGTTACCTTCGGTAAAAAAACCCTCGGAGTAAGGGTACCAGGACTCGATGTCTCAAGAAGACTCGCCGAGCTATCAGGCGGAGTACTGGTAAGCACAAGCGCTAACAAGTCAGGGCAGCCTCCAGCGTTGACAGCAAAAGAAGCAATGGATAAGCTGGGTGGAAGAATTGATGTTGTGATTGACGGCGGACCATCACAGGGTCAAAAACCATCAACCGTGTTAGATTTGTCTGGCACAGAGATGTGGATCGCCCGTAGCGGTCCAATCACCGGCGATATGATTATGGAAGCTCTGCGGGGTTAGAGTTTCCAACCTTTCTCAACCAAGAAGGCTATGCTTTCTCCCTCTGGTGCCCCTACTGCTCTTGCGACTGGCTCACATTTTGTTCTATACAGGTAGATTGTGGGTGCCGGTGCGGGGGTCTCGGTCATGGTCTCCCAGTTTGCCATTCCCTTTGCCACGATGACATCAGCGTTATTGTAGAGGTCTATGAACCATTGTGGTGATTCATCAAGTCGGACGCCTATGGCTTTGGCGCCTGTGGTGATGAGTTTATCCGCTGCCTTGTCCATGCCCACCATCAATGCGTCCTCCATTAATGCATCGTTGAGGCTGGGTGGACCATCCTTTACTGCTACTGTTACGTGTGCGCCTAGTCTGCGGAGTTCCTTGACCAGTAATGTGTCTAGGGCGACTTCACCGGCGTTATCTGTTAGAAATAGGAGATTGGTGTCTTTTTTGATGAGCTTCTTGAGCTTATCAGTATCATCAATGTAAAGGGGCACTTCAAGGAACTTGAGGGCATCACTCAGGTCAGCATTGTTACCCGGAACATCATAGTCAATTACGTTACCTAGGCAAGCCATCTTTGCGGCGGTCCTTAGCTTCTCATCATCCGGTGTCTCATCTAGTATCTTTTCTAGGCTGGGAAGTATCTCAAGGGCTCCCTCGTTTTCCTTGATCTTGCGTTCCTTGTAAGGGTCTTCGCATCCGGTTATTCGTGCGATGAGTCTGCCTCTTTCTGCTCCGAGGACCGAGGGAACTGTATTTTCGTTGAATTCTTCTCCCATTAACTTGAGCAGTGCTATCATGGCTTGTCTGCGTGTCTCCTCGTCGTCTGTACTGAGTTTGATCATGTTGTATCCTCTGTGTAGGAGACAGTAGCCGCATCTTGACCCGACTCTCATCTTGTTCACTGGTGGGTGGCTTGCGCAATATAAAAAACCTTCAAGCGGTTTCTATGTGTGAACAGCATGGAGTACAACCTACTAGCGACAACAGACAAGATCACAATGGGTGCAGCCTGCAGCCAGCTATGGATGAACCTACGAGCACTAGGCGACGAGGAGCCCAAGGTGAACAAAACACGGATCAGGGGTATAATCTGGGGACAAACCACACTTGACCCAGTGGAGGCTATACGTGGACTACGGGAGCACATGAAAGAAGAGCCAGATAGATATGATAAACTCTACAGGGTGCTACCTGTGCTCAGTTGGGTTAACACAAGCATCGAGGATATTGTCGCCGAGGTTGAGAACCAGAAAACAAGAGTAGGTGAGGACGACACCTTCAGGGTAACACTTGAGAAACGCAGAACAGAGTTGAGGAGCCTTGAGGTCATTGAGCCTGTGGCGGCGGTCTTTGAAAACCCGGTTGACTTGGAGAACCCTGACTGGGTTGTTCTTGTGGAGATCATGGGTGATAAGACAGGGGTTTCTATTGTGCCCGCGGATGCATTGTTTAAGGTGCAGATAGAGCGAGCGAAGCTTATCTTCTCAAGCTAATGAGGGTGCTTTTCTCGGTTATTAGCCTGGTTAACGCATTGTACCTGTCACAGCCCACTGTTTCTATGGCTGTATCAGTTATCTCGTAGAGTTTTTTCAGGGCCTCAAATTTCTCTTGATCAATCTCTAGTGCTGTATCATCCAAGTCGCCCAAGTAATTAGCAATCTCCGTTGCGGTGGAGTCGTTTTCATTTTCAGAGATTACGACAACTGCTATTCGCTTGGTTTTCTCGGATACGCCTATGAGTTTGATGGCTTTTGATATCTGGTTTTGAGTCGAAGCATATAGCAGGGTTTCTACGTCCAGTTTGTTGCTGATGTTGCCCCCGTTTTCCATCGCGTAGTAGGCGTTGGCTGCTGCGTAGTAGAGTTGATGTTGGTCTGTGATCTTGTCGGCGTCAAATAATTGGTAGACTGTGCCGGCTACCTGTTTGTCTAGCTCGGATAGGGTTGTGTTGATGTCTGTGATGTTTGTGTTTGTTGCAGCGGTTATGGTGACATAGAGGTCCGAGTCTGTGATGGGGTAGCTGTAGGGCATATCTGCATATCCCTAGT
>JAHLLU010000212.1 GCA_020444005.1 archaeon | reverse complement strand
ACTGTACATTATTATCAACACTCGCTAGGCTCGTCAACAGGTTCTCGTACCCTGTCTCGATCTCCTCCGTGGTGAGATCACTGTATCCGAGGGTGGTTCTCATCGCCTCCTCCGTGGTACCATCCGAGCCTGAGTAAGCCATTGTAAGGGCTGTGCTGATGCTCAACGGCGATATGAACAAATTAGATTCAGGGGAATCAGCGCATAACTCATCAAACAGGTTCAAAGCAAACCCTGTGTTTTCGGTTATCAGTTCTGGGTCCACCTCTGCTGCTAACTCATCTGATTGAGCATAACCTTGTGCCAAAAGGTAGTCTTGTGTATAATTATATCCAAAGTAGCCTGCCGCTACAACTACGATTGCGCCTAGGATGATTAGGAGTTGCCTTTTTTTCATAATTAATTGTCTGTTCTATTGATTTATTAAGACACTGGGTAATGCAATCATTACTAAAAATATTCCCGGGTTTTTCAGTCAATATTTAAATCACCTACTTGCTTAATGGTGTAGGTTAGTGAGACCTATGAAACCGACAAAAGTAGCAGAAATGCTACATGAAAACGAACGCAAAGTACTCCACGCCTTAAGCAGTGAGAGTACAGCAACAACCGAACAACTAGCCCAAAAAACCGGGTTAGGAAGAGACGCCGTAGAGAAAGCGTCAGATTGGGCCGCCACCAAGGGCGTCGTAGTGTTTAATGAAGAGGTCTCACAGTTTTTTGCCCTCACCGACGAGGGAGACGTCTACTCGGAAAACGGCCTACCAGAGAAGAACCTGTTGGACCAACTAAAAACCGGACCAAAACCTATCAAAGAACTACAGAAAACCGTGGAAGGCATGAACATAGCCCTCGCATGGGTCAGACGAAATAGATGGGCGGACATAGAGAAGGGAGTATTGAGTATCACTGAGGCTGGGAAAGCTGTAGGTGAGACCTCTGAGGAGAAACTGATAGCCAAGCTTAAGGCTGGAGGCAAGGTTGACGCCAAGGAGTTCAATGAGGATGAGCTTGAGACCATAGACCAGTTGGTAAAGCGTAACCTTGTGAAGGAATCCCAGACAGTCACCCGGTATGTAGCTATCACCGAGTTCGGAAAACATGTATTACCCGAGTTAGACAAAGTAGAATCAAAACCAGTAATCACACAGCTAACACCCGAGATGCTGGCAACAGGAAGCTGGAGAGGATCAAGGTTTCAGACCTATGATGTAACCCTACCAGTACCAAGCACAACACCCGGAAAACGCCACTTCATCAGCCAGATCATCGACTATATCAGAAGATTCTGGGTTGAACTAGGGTTCAAAGAGATGAAAGGCAACTATCTGGAGCTAAACTTCTGGAACTTTGACGCATTATACCAACCACAAGACCATCCTGCAAGGGACCTAGCGGACACTTTCTACATGAAGACCCCATACAAGGGCAGACTACCTGACCCCAAGATAGTGGAGCAGGTAAAACAGACCCATGAGAACGGGTGGACCACAGGCAGCAAGGGCTGGCAGTACAAGTGGGACCCAGAGTTCGCCAAACGAACAGTGCTAAGAACCCACACCACAAGCCTATCAGTACTACAGATAGCTAAGCTCAAACCAGAAGATTTGCCGGGCAAGTTCTTCAGCGTTGGACGTGTCTTCAGGAACGAGACCATCGACTGGAACCACCTAGCCGAGTTCTATCAGACAGACGGCATCGTGGTTGGTGAGGATGTTAATTTCAGAGAGATGCAGGGCTACCTCAAAGCCTACCTAGAGGGTCTCGGCTTGGAAAAGTTCAGGTTCAGACCCGGATACTTCCCATACACCGAGATGAGTATGGAGGCAGAGGTCTGGATCGAGGAAAGAGGCGAATGGATGGAGCTATTCGGGTCAGGAATGTTCAGACCAGAAGTAGTCAAACCCCTGCTAGGCGTAGACGTACCTGTGCTTGCATGGGGACCCGGCTTCGACAGGCTCGTAATGCAGAGCTATCACATAGACTCAATCAGACAACTATACAGTAACGACATTGGCTTGCTAAGAAAAGCCAAGCTATGGACGAGGTGAATGGTGTGCCAGTAATAGAAGTAAACCTAGAGGACTTTAGAGAGCTACTCGGACGAGACATAGATGTTCCTGAGCTAATGGAACGCCTACCCATGATGGGAACCAGCTGGGAAGGAGAGACAGAAGATGGATTCTCTCTAGAGGTTTTCCCAAACAGACCAGACTTACTCAGCATTGAGGGCTTGGTCAGAGCATTCGCCAGCTGGACCGGTGAAAAACCCGGATGCCGAGACTACTATGTTCACAAATCAGATTACAAGGTAATTGTTGACGAGAAAACCCAGAGCGTGCGTCCATACTTCGTGACAGCGGTCATCAAGAACGTTGACTTTGATGACGCGTTGATCAGGTCACTGATCCAGATGCAGGAGAAACTTCACGTCACCCATGGTAGAAAACGCCGCAAGGTAGCTATCGGTATTCACGACTTGAGCCCAGTAGAGTTCCCAGTCACGTATACTACCAAGCCACCGGAGTTCAAGTTCCAGCCTCTCGGAGAAGAGGAGGAGCATGATTTGACTTGGATGCTTACTGAGATGAAGACGGGCAAGGAGTATGCTTGGACCGTTGAGGGCTTCAAGGAGTATCCGATGATTCTCGATGCTAAGGGTATGGTGTGCAGTATGCCGCCTATCATTAACGGTGAGTACACGAGAGTCAACGAGTTCACAGCCGAGCTATTCATAGACGTAACAGGCACAGACCTCAAGGCAATCACCGAGGTATTGAACGTAATCTGTACCACTATGGCAGATCGTGGCGCCGAGATATACGAGGTTCACAACCATTACCCAGATGGATCGGTGCTTACTACGCCTGATCTGCGTCCATGGGAGATGGAGCTAGACAACAGGTATGTCAACAAGACACTTGGAATGGATTTCAGCTTGGAGGAGAGCATGGAGCTACTCAGCAAGATGGGGTACAGCAGCAACGATGTATGGAACATCATCAAGGTAAACGTACCCTGTTATAGGGCAGACATCATGCACCCAATAGACTTGGTTGAAGACATCGCAATCGCCTACGGTTATGACAAATTTGAGCCAGTGATCCCACCGCTTCAGAGTGATGCAGGTGAGGACCAGCTTGAGATATTCAGCAGAAACCTGCGCAACTTCATGATTGGGCACCAGATGCTTGAGGTAATCACCTTCATGATGAGCAACCGGGACAAACTCTTCACACGGATGATGCTACCCGAGGAACCCATCTGCGAGACAGAGAACCCCAAGATGGAAGCCTACGACAGCCTACGAAACAGGCTGCTCCCAAGCCTAATGGAGATACTCAGCTTCAACAAACACCACCCATACCCCCAGAACCTCTACGAGGTAGACGACATAGTAGTCATCGACCCAGAGTCAGAGACAGGGGCAAGCAGTCACCGCAGACTAGCGGTAGTACAGTGTCACGCTAAGGCTAACTTCAGTGATATCAAGGCTGTGATGAACAGCATTCTTGAGAACCTTGAGGTGGAGGCTACGGTTGAGGCTGGTGGATGGGACTGCTACATTGACGGCAGGAAGTTCATAGCCAAGATTGGTGATGAGCCTCTCTGTTGGGGTGGCGAGATCAAGCCCGAGGTATTGGAAAACTGGGAGCTTGAGATGCCTGTCGCTGCGCTTGAACTAGATGTTGAACTCTTGTTCAAGCACATTTCTTAACCTTGTTTTTCCGGTGGCTGATATGAGCCACTTAATCTATGCGCGAAAGACATTATTTCCTCAAAGAGATTCTCCTTAGCGTTCAACGAGATACTGGGGCGAAAATGCAACACTGTTATCACGGCTAACGCCGTAAACATCGAGGTAAATATTAATTAAAACACTCGCATGTAACGCGTTTACAAAAGTTAATCTATATCAAAGCGTTTTCGCATAATATGGAAAATTTAGGTTTCTATAAGATAGAACGCCATGAGCCTGATACTAGCGAAAAAATCCATTTTCTGATAGCTGGTCTTGTTACAAGTATACCAATATCCCTTTTCCTTGAGACTATGGCAAAAGATTATCTAAGAAACATCTTACCAGCTGGCGTTGTTAGCTTTATAGTTATCACCATAATGGCCCCCATAATAGAGGAGTATAGTAAAATTTACCCCATGTTTCATCGTCACGCAGAGACAGAAAAAAACATAATGCTTCTAGCATTTTTAACAGGATTAGGTTTTGGGATATCCG
>JAHLLU010000211.1 GCA_020444005.1 archaeon | reverse complement strand
ACCTAAAACGGTTATTGCTATGATTATTATACTGATCCAAGTACACTCTGTTACTACTAGGTACGTGTTTCGTGGATAGTGAAAGTGAAGTTCTTGAATATTCATTGAGCCTTGTCCACACCACCAAGTTGTCTTGATTCTGGTTCTCAAGTAATGTTTTATAATCGTCAATAGATTTGCCCCAGCGTATAATAGCCCTAATCCTGCAAGTGCCGCATGCTCTGGTTTCTCTATTCGTTTGAAAATTATTCTATAAGTGGCTAAGCTGTAGACTCCTGTAACGAGCATCACTATTGGTATGGATGTGAATACTGGTAACCCCGTGGTTTGACTGAACAGGAAGGCGGTTAGCATGCCTACGCCTAGGTTTAGGGTGTGTCCTAGGTTTGGGAACTTGCTTGTTGTATGGGTTAATGTGAAGCCACTGGTTAGCAATGAGATTACTACGCCGTATAGTAGCGCCGCGTCATAGATTGTAGCCAAACCCACCACGTAAACCTTTACTGGTTGACGTATTTATGTTTTACTAGAAACTAACCCATTTTATTAAACAAGGTGGGAATACTGAATTTCCGATCTTTCATATACAATACAATGGCTAAAACACTCACTGTTATAGGCTCTCTGAAATCAGCAAACCAGTTACCGAGATTTGCTTGCCCATTTACTATAACGATTAACTGGATATACGCAACGAGCAATCCAACGAGTCCTGCAACCCACGGCTCCTTTTTCTCAGATAAAACTCCGCTGATAAAGACCGGAATATAATATAACTCAATATCGCGAGCAAACTCTCCCTTATAGAGGTAAGGTGAGACGATCCCTGCAACCCCTGCCAAGCCTCCAGCAATAAACCACGCGAAGGTTTTGATTTTCACTGCGTTGGTTCCACAGATTTCTGCTAGGTTCTGGTTTTCAGCGACTGCTCTGAGCTTGATACCCATACTTGTTTTGGTAAACAAGTAACCAGCAGCTATTAGCAATAATGATAATCCAATGGGCTCGTACAGGGGATCACGATAGTGTAGATGGTTGCGAATTAAGAGCCCTGATGATCCACACCAGTACTCTGATGGGAAATGAAGGCACACAAGATATGTTGCTATTGTTATTATATTCACTCCTAAATACATGAAGACTAACCCAAATAATGATATCAACGCCTCACTATAGTGGTGTTTTTCCATTCTACGATAAAACACACGATATACAACCGCGTTGAATATGCCTGTGACTATGAACGCGAATGGAGTGCCCATTATTGGTCTTATTCCTAATCGCTGTATTACTATGAACCCCAACATCATCCCTACTCCAATGTTGACGACGTGCCCAAGATTCATGTAGCCAGTGGTTTTGTGGGTTAATCTGAAACCCATTGTCAGTAGCCCGATGGTTACCCCTAGGATTAGTCCGGGGTAGAAAAAGACCACAAACATTGGTAAACCTTTGTTGGTTGACGTATTAATGTTTTACTAGAAACTAACCATCAGACCAATTAAATTACTCAAAACAATTAATCAAACATGGCTCTCGCATCAGTGATACTAATCACAGGACTGGCAGTATTCTGGGGCGTCAGCCTACGAAACGTTTTCAAATACAGAGGAACCAGCGTTAAAAACCCATCCGAGACCCCAATAAGCATCGGCTTCATACTCGCATTAACCGGCTCACTGCTCTTATTCGCTGAATCATTGGCGTTAATCGCCCTAGAGCGAACAGGCAACATCTACATCCTGATAGGCGTGCCACAGATCATCGGGCTATGTATCTTTTTCATTGGCTGTTTTCTTCACGCTTGGAGCGTCGCGGTACGTGGACGCTATGCCACTTCTTGGAGCATGCGAGATAACCATAAACTAGTGACTGAGGCTCCTTACAACATTGTGCGGCACCCCTCTTATCTCGCCTATATGTTGATGATCCTTGGAATTACCCTCGTTTGGATGAAGTGGTTCACGTTACTTCCTTGGATAGCCATACCCGGATATATCTTGGTATCCAAACGCGAAGATGAACTACTCATAGAACGATTCGGAGACCAGTACCGAGAATACATGAAACAAGTTGGAGCATTTATTCCAAAACTCTGAGAGCATCAGGAAACTCCAATAGACTACTGATAACAGCATCAGGCTTGTAACCCGGCTTCTTAACCTGCTCCCTTGTCTGGACCCAGATAGTACGCATCCCCGCATCAATGGCACCCACAATATCGCTCTTGAAGCTATCCCCTACATGAACTGCGTTACAAGGCTCTACTCCAAGCTCATCAAGACAAGTGGTGAATAGCCTTGGATTGGGTTTCACTAGCTTCACTTCGTCGCTGAACGTCAATACCTCAAAATAATCCAGTATCCCGTATTCTCTGAGTATATCTCTAACGAGTCTACCCGGACTAACACCAGTTACACTGATTAAACCAATCCTATACCGGTCCTTGACGTAATCCAGTGCCTCAAAGATACCCTCTTTGAGCTTGGGTGGATCACAGAGTATCGCCTCCTCGTAGACCTGTATCAACTGGTTTCTTGTTTCCGTTGATGAGTATCCTATCTTCTCCAGTACCTTGTCCACGATCTCATGAGTTTCAATATGCCTGTAGCCTTCAAGTGGAATGGTTCTCATACTATAGTTGAAACCGGCTCGATACGCCTCAAGAATCTCATCATCAGTGTGGCTTAACCCCTGTTCTCTGAGTATTTTTGTGAGCTGTGGGAGCCTGAACTCAGAGTAATTCCTAGTATGCACTAAGGTGTCCCAGAGATCAAAGGTGACGGCTTCTAGCTGCATCCAGATACACAATACACATAGACATATAATCCCAACCACGAAACACTTTACCCACCCGAAAAATCCTCCGAAAATATTTCTTAGAATGTATTGAGATTATAAAAAGGAACTTAGAAAACCACTAATACCCAATATTTGTTCTCTTTTTTGTATGAAATGTATCCACATCCCGCTAAAATTCATCTTCGGTATGAACTGTTATCTAGTTCAAACCGCCTCTGGGTTTTATCTCATTGACACAGGCGTCAAGAAACAACGAAAACAACTAGAGAAAACACTTAGCGAGGCAGGGTGCAAACCCGGAGACCTAAAACTCATCATACTTACACATGGACACATTGACCATATTGGAAATGCAGCATACCTCCGAGGCAAATACGGCGCAAAGATCGCTATGCATTCAGGTGACGTAAACATGGTTACTGGCGGCGGCATGTTCGCTGATGCACCACCAAACATGATGATCAAAATCGTGGGCTTCTTCATGAAACTCACAGGCTTGAGTGATTTCGAGACATTCACACCAGATATACTGCTGGATGATAAACAAAACCTCAAAGAACACGGGCTCGACGCCACTATTCTATATACACCCGGACACAGCAAAGGCTCCATCAGCATACAAACCGCTGACGGAACCCTCTTCTGCGGCGACATATTCAGTGGCTCAATGGAAGACGTCACAACACTCGTAGACGACCAAACAAACCTCGAAAAGAGCGTAAAACAACTAAACGCATTGGATATAGAATCGGTCTACTCGGGGCATGGTAATCCTTTCCATAGATAGTTTTCTAATTTTTGGCTTTGATTATTTTATATCTACATCTGTTGTTGTTTATTTATGGTCTCAAATAACCCTGCTTTTACTATAATACGTAATGGAGATATCTACACTCCTGAGCATATTGGAGTAAAAGATATTCTAATCGTGGGAAAAAAGATTGTAGCAATAGATGAACAAATAGACCTACCTGAAAATCTAACTGCTACAATAATTGATACCTCCGGCAAAAAGGTGTTTCCCGGTCTAATTGATCCCCATGTTCATGTTCTCGGAGGTGGAGGAGAAGGTGGTCCAGCGACACGTACTCCTGAGATTAAATTATCAGATATAACCAAGAATGGGATAACAACGGTAGTAGGTGTTCTGGGAACCGATAATGTAAGCAGAACCATTGATGCGCTGTACGCGAAGACTCGTGGACTTTGCTTAGAGGGAATATCCGCCTATCTTTTTACTGGGTCGTTCCATTACCCGGCTTCAACCATAACTGGCAGCATCAAAAAGGATGTCGCCTTCTTCAAAGAAGTTGTAGGAGTAAAGACCGCAATCTCTGATCATAGAGATTCCCATATAACTCAGGCCGAGTTTGCCCGTCTTAGCTCCGAGGCGCGTTTCGGTGGCATGCTGGGTGGAAAGAAAGGCGTTGTACATGTGCATATGGGTGATGGAGAAC
>JAHLLU010000210.1 GCA_020444005.1 archaeon | reverse complement strand
AAGCGGGTATATGCAAATTTTAAAGGAAAAACGGTTCGAATAAGCGATATTGAACAATTTGTTGTTACAGAAACTGAATATATTTTTAGAAAAAAAATATTGAGATATATTGAAAAAAAATAACCCGTCTACTATTGAAGTGCAACTAAATAGAAAACGTAGAAAAGGAAGCTTTCCCGATGATAGTATAATCCAGTTTATTTAACTTGAAAATGCTTCTTTCCCATAACAATTACATGTTTTCGGTTTATTCTCATATCCTAGGTCCTTCCACATCTCAACAGTCTCTTTACACATTGATATTTTATGCACGGGATACTCTAATGAACGTAATTTATTATAAAAAAAACTGTAAATTTGTTTTCTTTCATTAAATTGTAATTTTTTACCCCATCCTGAATTTTCAGCAAAAAAATCAGTCCATGTCATATCAGTTCCTGATTTATCAGCGTAATGAATGGTTTTCCAGAGTCCTCTTGGGGTTCCTAAAATTATTCTGTTAGGTAAAAACTCACTAAAGACTTTATCAATTATTTTCGAATAATGCGTTCTCCAGTTATCGATAGGAAAGATTGGATCAAAACGGATACGTGTATCGTATCCTTCTTCCCAAACTAAACTTGCTGCTCTAATTCTATCTGTTGGCTTTGCTGCAGCTTTTTCCCATTTATTTGCAACCGGAATAGCATTAATACTCCAACCACATATCGTCTGTTTTCGTTGTTTTTCAAGTAGAAAACCGATATTTTTTACGCCAAATTTTGATAATAGATAGATTTTATGTTTTTTCTGAGTTTCAAATAGGTCTACTATATCCGCCATAATAGACGGATTCATAAGCGAGTCACAAAGTTCGCCTGAGTTAAATATTTGAGGTGTTTGTATCCTGTTAAAAGCCTCTAATACACACCTCTTAACCTCTTCAAATCTAACATAACTAGGTTTCATATTGCCACGCATGGTTCCTCTAAGATAACAATAACTGCAATCCAAAGGGCATCCGTAAGCCCATCTTATTTCCCAAAAAGGTCCACATGCAATATCATTTGGTGTTTTTGAAAATAACTTTATGACGCCATTTCCATTCCAAATCTCTTGATCTGGCTCAATTATTTCTGGATGCTGAATTTTAGTAATTGTTTTTGTATCTATCCAATTATCTAGTTTCTCTACGCCTTCTGCTGCTTTTTTTCTTTTATTTTGACGAATAGTACGCCATGCTTTTAACGCAGCCCCGCTGAGCCGCTGAGGCTGGAAGAGGGGTTATTCCATGAAATAGCCTCTAAAACGGCTTCTTTTCACTCTCATATGATGTTGAAAACCGTCACGTTAAGCCCGTTTTAATACACCATAAATACTCTCATCGGCATCAAATAGCGACAAACATGAGAAGCTTCAAAGACCTAACCCCAGACGAGGAAGCCCACGCCCTCGCACTACACAAAGAAGCCATAGTAATCGACGCCAGCCAAGTAGGATATACAGACTATGTTGGCGAAGACCTCTGGGTAGACGATCTACTCGCAGGAGGAATAACCGCATCAAACGCCACAGTCTGCATGGGAACCCAGCTAGGCGAAGCACTAAGGGAACTCAAAAGTTACCACAGTTGGGCGAAAAGCAGCGAAGAAAAAGCACTAATCGCCACATCAGCAGCAGACATCAAGAAAGCCAAAAAAGAAGGCAAACTCGCAGTAATCTTCGGTCCACAGGACAGCCAGTTCCTCGAAGGCACAGTTGATTTCCTCAAGATCGCCTACGATTACGGCATCAGGATAATCCAGCTGACCTACAACTATAGGAACAGCGCAGGCGATGGATGCAGCGAGAAGAAACAGGCTGGACTCAGCAACTATGGGTTTGCTCTTGTGGAAGAGATGAACAAACTAGGTGTACTAGTAGACTTGAGTCATACTGGTGACCCTAGCAGCATGGACGCCATTGAGCACAGCAAAGACCCAGTAAGCTTCACCCACACTCTACCAAGAGCCTCTACTCCAAGAGAACTCAGCGACTTTGCGAAATGGAATAACAAGTACATGTTCTACGGAGGCTGGACAGATTACGCGCTACGTCGGGCTAAGACTGATGAACAGATCAAGGCATGCGCCGAGAAAGGAGGAGTCATCGGCATCACGCCCTTCTTCGCAAAGAAACCCGGAAAAAGCACACTAACAGACGACATCATAGACCAGATAGATTACACTGTTGACCTAGTAGGCGCAAAACACGTTGGATTCGGCTCTGATGTAGACTTCAACAGCACACTAGACAGAATGGCCTACATCAGCCAGCACCCAGAAAACGTGGACAAGACCTATTTCCCCGCCTTGGACAAGGATTGGGGCTATGGTTGGCTACGATACATGCCAAACCTAACAAAAGGCTTGGTGGCTCGCGGCTACTCGGACTCTGAGATAAAAGGCATCATCGGTGAAAACTTCTACAGGCTCTTCAAACGGGTCTGGAGAGGTTAATCTCTCACTTTTTCCCAAACCAGATGCGAGCTGAGCATCATTCCACCCACCAGTTGAAGCGGTGTACTCAGCGTCAAGATAGCATCCTCAAAGCTGTAGAAACGCTCCTGTCTCTCACCAATCCAGTTAGGGAACAGACTCACCTCAATAACATGAATAACCTTGTCATCCTTGACCTCAAATCTGCCGCTATAGGAGATATATCCGTTGAATGCCTCGATCTTCTCATCAACAGTACCTCCTCTGATGTCTCCAGAGGCGAACTCGGTGCGTCCCTCCTTCATGAAAGAGACCCCCATGTAGCCCTCTGGGCTGTAGATCAGGTAACCCTTCCTTTTGCCTTGACGGTGCAGGCTACCATCTTCTTTTCGGGTCTCTACAGAGAGTAAACGCCATGTTCCAACGAAATCAGTGATACTCATGATAATGAATACCAGACCCTTGTCTGGATAAGAATATTGATAATAGAATTAGTGGGGTAGTGCAAGTAGCTCGCTCTTACGGACACCAACGTGACGTAATGCGGTAACGTTCTTCGCCTGATTATACACATCGCTGGCTAGCTTACCGAGAACCATCTCGTGTGCAAGCTGGTCAAATGTCAGATTTGCTGCCTTCTCCTCAACGATAGCCTGCATAATCTTCCTGATAGCGTACTCTTGACTTGTCTTGATCCTGCTCTGAGTCATAGCCGTGACAACTACCTTAACCCTGTAGCCATCAGTTGTGTGGACCCTGAAGAATCCGTCTATCTTTGTGCTGCGCCTACGAACTAGGCTCCTAAGATAGTCTCTAAGGTACTCGTGACCCTTGAATACTGTCCGAGCCGTATGTCCCTCGATCTCATCTACCTGGAAGTACATCTTCATGTATTCCTGACTGAAGTCGCCTGTAATCGCTGCAAGTGTCGTCTCAAAGACTCTTCCCATGACTTTGGATTCATCGTCGCTGGGTGTCTCGCCTACTTTGGTCTCACCGAAGTACTGTGGTAGGACTATGTCGTACCATTCTTTACGGCGCCATTTGTCCCTAGTTGCTCTGGACAATTTGTCATTTTCTCTCCTAGTTCAGTGACAGGTACATGCAATGCAATCATATATAGGTTTTGACAGAACCGGCTCACAGAAACCAATAAACCCGTATAAACAATATTCTGTGCCATGATGCTCACAATAATCATAAACGATGCTCCCTATGGGATCGAGAAACCATGGAACGCCCTAAGGCTAGCCTCCACCTCAGCAGGAGAAGAGATAGGCATGGCTGTCAGGGTATTCCTCATGGGAGACTCTGTATTATCCGCGAAAAAAGGACAGAAAACCCCAGAAGGATACTATAACATGGAGAAGATGCTTCAGTCCTTGGTTAAAAGAGGCGTTGAGGTGAAAACCTGTGGTGCTTGTATCGATGCTAGAGGCATCAAGGAATCAGACCTAGTAGAAGGCGTACAACGAGGAAGCATGAAAATACTTGCTACTTGGATCAAGGAAAGCGATAAGGTTCTTTCTTTTTAGATCTCTTCTAGTGTGCGCTCGGCTGCCTGAATACAGCTAAGCAAGTCGTCAAGAGTACTTACGAGACTACCGATGCTTCGATCTGAGACGATATCTATCTCAAGTATATTCTTATTGACAGAGGCAATAATATGCATGCCATCAGGAGCACCTAGATTATCTGGCGTTATTGATTTTTGTATAGCTCGCGCCGTAGCACTGTCCTTGTACTTGATGGTTATGCTTGTGCTGCTCTCTGTCTCTGGCATAAACCATCAATGGATTCCCTGTGTTTATATGTTAAGTTCATACC
>JAHLLU010000209.1 GCA_020444005.1 archaeon | reverse complement strand
CGTGGAGGGCTTGCGGTTTCGGTTCACGCTTTCGGTACTTCTCCTATTGGGTATGTCTTGTTGCTGTTGATGGGGATAACCATCGTTTATTATTTGGTTAATAAGAGCAAAAAGGGTTGGAGTTATTTCGAGTTTGAGATAAAGACTGATAACGTGTATAATGCTGCCTTGTCGATGAGTTTTATCTCCATTGTTATGATAGCTGTCATCAGTCTCTGGGGCATCATATTCCCTATAATCAACAGCGGGCTTACAGGGGGAGACGTAAGTCTAGACGCTGCGTTCTTCAATAAATGGGCTTATCCATTTGTATTATTGTTCTTGGCGGGGCTCATAGGCTGTCACTTCTATGAGGTTTTAGATATGAAGAAATACTCGGCTACCTTGTTTGGGGCTGTATTGTTGGGCTTCGCTGGGGTGGTATTGGAGTTCCCTACGAGTAATATGTTGGCGAACCTTGGGCTTCCAATTACCGCGATAGCAGGTGTTGCTGTTCTCTATAACTTGGTTAATAGTCTTATGAAGAAGAGATCGGCTCAGGTGAATAGGAGCTTCCTTCACTTGGGTATCGTTATTGTTTTGCTTGGTATCTTATTGAGTTCAACCAATGAAGCCAACTATGGTGAACTTGTGGGTAATACCAATGGTTCGCTTGACTTGGGTGAAATGGAGCTTAGTTTCGGTGAGTTTACGGTTATTGAACCTACGGGTGAGATAGTTGCAGATACGACAACTTTTGAGTTGGCGCCAGAATACACGGGGCTAGTTCTACCGGTTACGGTCACTAAGGATGGTTCGGACTATACCAAGGATGTTTATATCCTGCTTTATTCTGCCCATGGAATGGTATCAAGACCCACTGTCATACGGGCACCCGGATACGATGTATATCTAGTACTACACCCTTCAACAACGGTCTATAGAGCTTTAGCCCATCAACTAGAAGGAATTGATTATATTCCAAACGAGTTTGTGATCAGCGTAATCTATTTCCCCTTGATGAACTTGATTTGGTTGGGGACACTCATTATGTGTATCGGTATCTTCTATCCGATCACAAAGATGAGAAAACCATCCACTGAGTAATCTTTTCCATCAATAAATTCTATGCAAAGTGATCATGTGGATAGGTTTAAAATAGAATTATGCCTGTAAGGAGTCTATGCCCGGCGTCGATCTAGTTCTATTACATGCTCCAAGTGTCTATGATTTCCGTGAACGCCCAACAATGTATGGACCCATAAGCGACGTCGTACCATCGACACCAGTCTTCGAGATGTATCCCTTAGGCTTTGTAAGCATGGTAGGATATCTTGAACAGAATGGCTACAAGGCGCGCATAATCAACCTCGCGGTAAAGATGCTCAAAAACCCAAGATTTGATGTTGAAGCGTTTATTAAAAAACTCGACGCTAAGGTCTATGGTTTTGATCTACACTGGTTAGCACAAGCTGCTGGAAGTCTAGATATTGCTGAGATAGTTAAGAAACATCATCCAGATGCACCTATACTACTAGGTGGCTTATCTGCCAGTTATTTTCATGATGAGATAATCGAGCACTTCCCCCAGATTGATTATATCTTGAGGGGCGATACCACTGAGAAGCCTCTTCTTGACTTGATGAATCATATCTTTGCGGGAAAGGAACCAGAAAACGTGGAGAACCTTACATGGCGAACAAAGGATGGTAGGAAAAAGGTTAATCCAATGACCTTTGTGCCGACAGAAATGGATGATCTCTGGGTTGATTACAGTGAGGTAATGAAGCTTGTGCTTAGGCACAGGGACCTTGAGAGTACTCTGCCTTATGAGAGCTTCATGGACTATCCTTTCACAGCGGTTCTGACGTGTAAGGGATGTGCCTATAACTGTATTACTTGTGGCGGAAGCTGTTATGCGTTCAAGAATTTCTTTTATCGTAATGGACCTGCGCATAAATCAGCTGAGAAACTCGTTGAAGAGATCAGTGTCATCAGTGATTACTTCAAGGCACCAATTTTCCTCATAGGGGACCTGCGGCAAGGCGGGAAAAAGTGGGCTGAAGCAGTACTTGATGGGATCAAGGAGTTAGACCTCGATAACACTGTTACCTTTGAGGTGTTTGATATGGTTCCCATGGATTGGATGAAAAAAATCGCCTCTAGCACTCCTAACTGGACCCTTGAGATCAGTCCAGAGAGTCATGATGATGCTATACGCAAGATAATGGGCAAACCATACACCACGGCTCAGATGGAGGAAACCATCAAGAATGCACTTGATCTTGGTACAACCAAGATTGATCTCTACTTTATGGTTGGGTTGTCGGGTCAAAGTTATCAGTCAGCATTAGACAGCGTCGATTATACACGTCATCTATACAAGAAGATGGAAAATGATAACAAGATATTCGCGTTCACTGCTCCAATGGCTCCCTTTCTTGACCCCGGTAGCATGATCTATGAGAACCCAGAGAAATATGGGTTCACAAAACTTTACCATACTTTCAGAGAGCACAAAGAAGCACTCTATCAGCCAAGCTGGAAACTTTATCTAAGTTATCATACAGATTGGATGACTCGCGATGATGTTGCTGAGGCAACTTATGAAGCCATGATAAGAATGAATCAACTTAAGATGGATGTCGGAATCACAAGCAAGTCCCATGGTGAGAAGGTGAACTATGGGTTGAATATGGCGCGGGACGTAATGCATAGTATTGATGATATAATTGCAACTACAAATGATGAGGCAGAGCGTCAGAGAAAATACCTAGAACTGAAGCATGAAATCGATGAAGCCATGCGTTCAACGGTACTAGCAAAACGAGAACTGAGAATGCCCGGACTTGCTGGAATAAGAATCACAGGTGCATTCAAATACCTACTAAAATATCTTGGACTAAGCTAGTTATAGAGTTCTTTCTCTACATCTTTCAACGCGTTTAATCCTTTAACCTCATAATCTTGTAGATGTAGTTTAACCAAACTGGTCTCGACGTATTGTTCTTCAAGAGTGTTTACGTATTCAGACTGGACTTCTCGTCTCTTCTGAAGAAGACCTGTGTCCAATATTATGTTCTCTGGTATCAGATTATTCACAATAACGCCTCCTATCTTGATACCGAACTTATCAAACTCACGCCATATTCGCTCAGTCTGCGCAACACCAAGACCCTCGGGTATTGTTACAAGATAAGCTGTGGTATATTGGCTGCGAACCATATCCAGCACGTTTTTCGCTAATATTTCCCATTCTCTAATGATCTTCAATGGGTCTCTTTTCTCACGTCCCGTCAGACTTTCTAGTGTCTCTTTAAGCCTGATGTAGAGTTTTGCAGCATCTCGCATATGGGTATAGAATGTTTCTTGGATATGTAGAAGGCTCAGAGTTCCTCCCGCGGGGGCGGTATCCCAAATAATGACCTCGTATTCTCCGCTTGTGAATATATCATAGACATAGCTGAGTGCGAATTCTTCATCGATTCCCGGTGCACCTGCAATATAGTCTAAAATCTCGCGTCCGACTGGTAGAAATGATGAGATTACCTCATAGACCTCGTCTCCAAATTTTTCAAGCCACATATCGAATATCTTTGTGTAATCAAGCTCAACAGCGGCTAGGTTCGGAATCATCGATACTTTTGTGATTTTGCTTTTTACATCTAATTCGAGAATATCTGATAATGATGGACTGGGATCAGTAGAGATCAGTATTGTCTTGTAGCCTTTGGATGCATAATGTATTGCCGTTGCTGAGGCGCATGTAGTTTTTCCTACTCCTCCTTTTCCACAGAACATAACGATGACGGGGTTATCGTTTACACTGATTGAGTCCATCTTCATGATTGTATACTCACTTGATGAATGTTAAAAGAATTCATAAATAAGTAACTGGTTGATGTGCTGTGACAGTCTGGTACGAGGTCGAAGACGCCTTAGAGAAAATCATAGAAGACTATGAGAAAGTAAATCACATCATATCAGCCTTCCAAGATGAAAGAACCAGACTAATCGGGCTACAAAAAATAGGTCACATTAACGAAGCCAGCCTTGAGCTAGGATCAGGGCCCGGAAACTATAGCAGATTGATCTCTAACTTCAATGAAGGTCCACTGGTTTGCGTTGACTATCTCAGCGAGATGCATAAAGCTGCAAAGAAGAGAAACAAAGGGCTCAACCATCATTATATCAGAGGAGTCTTTGAAGCATTACCCATACGTGAATCATCTATGGGATTCACTACAGCTGCTTTTGCGTTACGAGACTCACTGAACAAACCATTAGCAATTTCCGAGGCATGTTCAACGATTA
>JAHLLU010000208.1 GCA_020444005.1 archaeon | reverse complement strand
CTCGAACTGGACAAGATATGTATGTTGGTCCGACACCAGAGCACTTGTTCTACTCCGCCGAAACTGTTGAAGAAGCCATAGTGATGACAGCCAAGCTCTCTATGAGACCAAACGATACCACTAAAGGAAGAGCTGTAAAACTCAGTCATTACATAGACCTGAGTAAGAAATACTACGGTGGATTACCCGACGATCTAGAACTATTCGTAAGAAGGGAAGCGGATCTGCCTTTCACTATGAAAGCTGAGATGCTTGAGCACTTGAAGGCGAAGGGATGGATAAAATTGGCATGCCTGATCCAACTCTGTTAGATCGTATGGTAAGGAGGCGCGAGTAATGTCAGCGAAAATGAAGCGAGGTCAGACCGGTATGGTAGGTGGACCCCTTCAAGCCAATATTTTCCCCAATGTTGACGTAGCAGCCAATCTCATAAAAAGAGCAAAGCGCCCTCTGCTCGTTGTTGGGTCTAAGGCGACCGAGCAGAAAACCAATGATGGAGACATCATTGATTCAGCTATCCGGGCAATGAAAAACAAGAAGCTTACCGTGGTTGCTACGGGTCACCTTGTTAGGGAGTTCAGGAAACGTGGCGTTGAAGAAGCTAATAGTATGCCTTTAATTGTTTTAGGCAAGTATCTGAGCGATTCCGAGTGGATGGGATTTGATGGAGAAGGACAGTACGATACTGCTGTCTTTGTAGGCTATCCCTACTATATGGAGTGGCTCGTAGAATCGGGTCTTAAAAATTTCACAAAGCTGAGAACCATCAGCCTTGATCGCACATTTCAGCCAAACGCCCAATGGAGCCTCGGCTGGATGCCAGAACCCGACTGGATAGAGGCGTTAGATAAAATAGTATCAAGTTTAGAGGAGGAAGCATAATGTCAATGTTTGAAGATATTCCAGTTGACGTTGGAATCATCTATGAGGGAGAAAGAATTCGAGGGCGTGAGATGCAGGTGGAGCTTGGAGGTCCAAGAGAGGATTACAAGTTTGAACTGGTTCAAGCAAAGGAACTCGATGAGATTGAGGATGGTAAGATTACTATAATTGGACCAGACTTGCCTGATATCAATCCGGGAACAAATATAGCCTTCGGGATGATAATAGACGTAGCTGGAGCTGAAATAGAGAAAGACCTTGAGGGCGTCATCGAAAGGCGTCTGCACGAGTATGTAAACTTCATAGAGGGATTCATGCATCTCAACCAGAGATATGATATCCAGATGAGGTTAAGTAAAAAGAGCTTCGAGAAAGGATTTAACTCACTAAACCTCTTTGCTGAGGTACTATTCAGGCTTTACAAGAGCGAGATGAATTTCATAGAGAAGATACAGATTGCCTTCATCACGGACCCAGAAAAAGTCAAGGAAATGTACCCCGAGGCGATGGAGATCTACGAGGCAAGGGACGCCCGTGCTAGAGGTATGAGCGATGACGAAGTAGATGTATTCTATGGCTGCAGCCTTTGTCAGAGCTTTGCACCCACACACCTCTGTGTCATCACACCGCAGCGGTATGCCAACTGTGGAGCCATTAGCTGGTTCGATGGTAGGGCTACGGCCAAAGTAGACCCCAAGGGACCCGTTTTCGAGATACCGAAAGGCAAGTTACTCGATCCTTTAACAGGTGAATACGAGGAGGTAAACAGGGTAATCCGGGAGAAGAGTCTCGGTGAAATCGAGCGAGTACAACTGTACACAGGCTTCGGTTACCCTCATACCAGTTGTGGCTGTTTTGAGGCCTGCGCCTTCTATATACCCGAGGTTGATGGTTATGGAATAGTACATAGGAACTACAAGGGTCAGACCATTAATGGTTTGGACTTTGTAACCATAAGTGACCTCACTGCAGGTGGTAGACAGGTGGATGGATTCCATGGACTCGGCATCGAGTACATGAGGAGCCCCAAGTTCATGCAGGCTGATGGAGGATGGGATAGGTTCGTATGGATGCCAGTCGATATCCGTGACAGGATCGTTGACTATATGCCAGAGGATATTGTGCCCAAGATTGCAACAGAGGGGGATGTCTCAACACTAGACGACCTTAAAACATGGCTAAAGGATAAGGAGCATCCAATAGTAGAGCGCTGGGTAGAGGAACCGGTAGCAGAGTCAGAACAAGCACAGGTGCCCCAACAGATGGCTCAACCTCAGATGCCTATGACTGGATTCACTGTTCCCAGTCTTGAGATTCCTGCAGGTGCATTACCCATTCAGGGCTTGCCTCAGGGAGTCGCCTTCAAGATCATATTGAAGAACGCCAAGATCAAAGCAGAGAAACTAATCATAAAGGCAGAAAAGGAGTGATCCGTGTGCCCAAGGAAAAGAAAATCAACCTACCCATTAGCGCCGATATTCTAGAGCGCCTAGCCAAGTTCCAGGAGATCGAGCTCCAAGACGTTGATATCGAGTTTGAAGAGATCGAATTAGATCTCGGGACCGGCGGAGGTGGAGGGATAAACTCTGGCGTAATGAGCAGGATGGCTTACGAGTTCGCCCAGATAAGAGACTCAACAAACAGATTGACATATCTATTAGGAGGAGGAGCTATTCCAACCACTGGATATGCTCAACAAGCTGTCCAACCTCAACAGGTAAAACAGGTAGCGCCCTCTAGGGTTCTACCTACGGAATTGATTACAGCAAAGACAAGCATCCCTCAAGGGGATTACTCTGGTGAGGTAGTTGAGGTAAGGCTTGGAGCAACAAAGTCTGAGGGAGGAACTCGGGGAAAATCATATGTGATCGGTGGCCAGACGACGCCAGCATATTATAACTTCCAAGTCAAACCCAAGAATAGACCTGTTCTAGCCATGGATGTCTTTGACTGGCCAAAGGTTCCCCTATCTAAGGCTGTCAAGATGCATTTCCGCCCAGTTTTGAACGATGTAGGTGAATGGGCGAGGCTCTGTGTTGATAAGTTTGGAGCAGAGATGATTAACATACATTTGCTCACAATCGATCCTTTGATAGAGGATGCGTCACCAAAGGCGGCTGTAAAAACTGTTGAGAATGTGCTTCAAGCAGTAGATGTACCCGTCAGCATTGGTGGTTGTGGTGATCCTCAGAAGGATCTCAAAGTCTTTACCGCAATCTCTGAGCAGATCGAGGGTGAGAACTTGTTGATTAACTCAGTTACACTGGATATGGATATAGAGAAATCCGGAGAAATGATCCGTGATCACGGCAACACAGTAATCGCCTTCACAAGTATGGACGTTAACAAGGCAAGAGAACTAAATAGGAAACTCTACGACTTTATACCCAAGAACCAGATACTAATGGACACCACCACTGCAGCTTTGGGATACGGACTAGACTATGCATTCACAGTGATGGAAAGATGTAGATTAGCCGCTCTCAAAGGAGACCCTGAGTTAAATCACCCTATGTCCAGTGGAACCACAAATGCTTGGGCAGCCCGTGAGGCTTGGATGAAGATGGGCCCAGAATTTGATCCAAGAGAACTCCGTGGACCAATATGGGAGACAATAACAGGTCAGACCCTACTGCTAACAGGCATAGATTATTTCATGATGATGCACCCGGCAGCGGTAAACGCCCTCAAGGTGATGATAGACGGCTTAATGAAAGGCGAAAAACCCAATCAACCAACGGACTGGGTCAGCATAACTGTTGGAGGTAACTAAAATGCCCGCAAAAGAACTCAGTCCAATAGAGATCTACAAGCTCCTACCTGGAACAAGCTGCAAAGAATGCGGAGAAACAAACTGCATGGCCTTCGCCGCCAAACTAGTAAACAGAGAGGCTACCCTTGAAGAGTGCAAACCCTTACTTGAAGAGAAATATGCAGATAACTTCGCAGAGCTTTGGAGCTTGCTGAAGCCGGCTGTTAAAGCTGTTGAGGTTGGAGTAGGGGAGAACTCTATCACTATCGGCGGTGAGTATGTTCTCTATAGACATGATTTCACCTACTTCCATCAACCAGCTATTGCTATAGATGTCACTGACGAGATGAGTGATGAAGAATTCGAGACAAGGGTTCACGTCTTGAATGATTTTGCTTACAACTACATTGGTATGGATCTGACGCTGGATATGCTAAACATCAGATGCACCAGCGGAGACCCTCAGAAATTTGTTGAAGCAGTGAAAAAAGCAGATGAACTAACTCGAAAACCATTGATGCTTGTCGCCCATAACCCGACCATATTGGAAGCAGGATTAGAGATTGTCGGTGAGAAACGCCCATTGATTCATGGTGCTACCAAGGATAACTGGAAAGAAGTAGCGGAGCTTGCCCTAAAATATAATTGTCCCGTAGTAGCGTACTCACCTGATGAT
>JAHLLU010000207.1 GCA_020444005.1 archaeon | reverse complement strand
CGTTGAAATGGACCCTTTATTCACGAATAACATCAGAAAAGCCGTGGAAAACGGTGTCGAAGCCTACGCATATACCTGTAAGATTACATTAGAGGAGACAAACATAGAGAAAAGTGTTCCAGTGAACCTAGAAAAACAAGCCATAGAATCAGAGATAGCCTAAATATGCTCCCTTAGCTCAGAGAGCCCATAAAACCGCTTAAACGCCTAAACCATAGCGGATGAGTTTTTAAGCACCAATACGTGTCTAACATGGAAAGAGGCCACTGAATGGGAAAGAAAAAGGTACTAAGTGAGAAGAACCTCAGACAAGTAGTCTACCCCAGTGAGAACGATGTACTCGGAATAGTCCAGAAACTACTGGGCTTCGACAGAGTCCTCGTTAAATGCCAAGACGGATTTGTACGTACATGTCGCATCAGAGGAAAAATGAAGCGACGGACCTGGATCAGGGAAGGAGACATTGTGCTAATAAGCCCATGGGACTTCCAAAGTGAAGAACGCGGCGAGATCTTCCACCGCTACACTCAGAACCAGGTCGATGACCTCCGCCGTAAAGGCATTCTACTCATTGAATAGGCTCCCTGATCGCAATGTCCAACCATAGGGACCATGAGGAGAAGGGCGACGCCCTAACTCGCAAATATGAGGAAGACGCTCTCTTCAAGGACAAGAACAAGGAAGAGTTCAGAGTCATCGAAGAGGTATTTGATCGTCTTACCCTCAAGGGTATGAACAAGCTCCTGAGCAAGGGAACCATTGACAAGCTCCACGGAGTCGTCAAAACGGGTAAGGAAGCTAGGGTCTACTATGCAACAGACCGGGATGACCGAGAGCTTGCTATCAAGATTTACTATACTCATACCGCAGAGTTCCGTAAGGGAATGATGCAGTATATTCAGGGTGATCCCCGGTTCAAGAAGGTACGCAAAGACACCCGTAGCATGATATACACTTGGAACCAGAAAGAGTTCAGTAATCTGCAGCTATGCGAGGAAGCAGGAGTTAACAGCCCAAGACCCATCGAGTTCATCAGAAACATACTTGTAATGACTTTCATAGGAGAGGATGGAATCCCCGCACCTCTACTCAGAGAACGAGCTCCTGAAGACCCTCAAACATTCTACGAACAGGTGCTTGACGAGATGCAGCTCATGTGGCAGAAAGCAGGACTAGCCCACGGTGACCTCAGCGAATACAATATCATGATCAGTGACGAGAAGCCCGTTATTTTTGATGTCAGCCAAGCCATGCTAACGATACATCCTTTGGCACAGGTACTGGTTGAACGGGATATACAGAACGTAAATTACAACTTCAAAAGACTGGGAGCGGAGATCCGTGACCCAGGAGAGCTAAAAGAGTGGATAACAGGTGGAACAGAAGACATATATTAGAATACCCGGAGAACGCGTCGGAGCCCTCATAGGACCCGGGGGCAAGACCAAGAAACGTATCGAGGCAACGTTCCTAGTAGACTTAACGATAGACAGTGAAACGGGAAACGTGGATATTCGCGTCAAACCAGACCAACCTGATGTATCAGTTCTCTTCATAGTAAGAAACGTTGTACGCGCAATAGGCAGAGGATTCAGCCCGAAGAACGCGTTACAGCTCATGAACGAGGACTTTGATCTCATAATTATGGACCTTGAGGAATACGTTGGACGCAGCAAGAACGCCCAGAACAGGGTCAAGGGTAGGATAATCGGTAAAGAGGGCAAGAGCCGCACCATGATAGAGGAGCTAACAGAGTGTCTTGTATCAGTGTATGGTGGAACAGTGGCTATTATCGGTCCTTATGATATGCTACCAGTCTCAAAAGAGGCTGTGGAGATGCTTATCAATGGATCATTCCATAAGACAGTTTGGAATCATCTATATGCGTATAGACGCAAGATGAAGAAGGAAAAGGGAGAGCTCTGGTACGAGCCAGCCCGCCGGAGAGAATAATCTATGTCACAGCCTGAATATCAATCGATTAGTCCAAGCGACTTCTTCTACAGGAACAGAGAGATCGCGGGCTTCAGCAACCCCAGCAGGGCTACCTATACGGCTGTTAGGGAGCTCATAGAGAACAGCTTGGACGCAGCCGAGACCAGACTCGTACCACCCGAGATCTATCTCAGAATCAGCGAGGTCGCGGACCAGAAGGACACCGAGACAAAGATCTATATTCTACGGGTTGAGGATAACGGGACAGGCGTCCCCGCTGAACACGTACCCAAAGTATTTGGACAAGTCTTCTACGGCAGCAAATATGAGCTCAAGCAAGCCAGAGGCACCTTCGGACTGGGTGGCACTATGGCGGTTATGTACGGTCAGATCACGACTCATGAGCCTGTTAAGATCGCCAGTAGTACGGGTGGCAAGATCCATGAGTTCGTGATGAACATTGATATTCAGAACAACCGTGCCAACATTTTCAAACACACTGTAAAGGAAAACCCTACCAAGTGGCGAGGAACAGCCATAGAGATTCAGATGGACGGCGATTACAGCCGAATCATGTACAGACTCATTGAGTATCTGAAGCAGACAGCCATGGTAGTACCCTACGCGGATATCACCTATGTTGATCCAAGAGGTAGGCTCTACAAGTTTGAGCGGGGCACAACCAAGATGCCTCCGCTTCCAGAGTCTGTGCTTCCCCATCCTCACGGTGTTGATGTTGAGACATTCAAACGGCTTATCGCGACGAAAAAAGCCAAGAACATGAAAGATTTCATGATGGATAACTTTCAAGGAGTAGGAGCCATCACTGCTGAACGATTCCTTGAAATGGCTGAGATAAGCCAGAAAGCTAAACCAAAAAAGCTAACCCCCGAAGAAATTGTCAAAATCGTGCGCACCACCAAGGAGTATGATAAGTTTAAGCGCCCCATCGCCAGTTGTCTGAGTCCAATAGGAGAAGAACTCTTAGAGACGGGGATCACGAAGGAGCTTGCATTAACCGAGGAAGATTATATCAAGGTGGTTACCCGCAAACCTAGCACATACCTTGGATATCCATTCATCGTTGAAGCAGCGGTAGTAACAGGAAGAACCATAAGAAAGACCCACGGCTCGGGCATTACACTATACCGTTTCGCTAACCGCATCCCATTACTGTTTGATGAGGGAAGCGGAGTAGTCTGGAAAGCAGCTAACAAGAACATCAACTGGAAAACCTATCGCATTGAGAGTGATACCCCACTTGTGATCGCTGTACACATCTGCAGTACCAAGATACCATACAAGAGCGTTGGAAAAGAGTTCATGGCAGACCAGCCTGAAGTCGAGAAAGAAGTAACTAACGCCATTAGAGAGGCCGCACGTGGCGTCAGAGGATTCATGAGCCGTAGACACAGGATTGCTCGTGAGAAACGTCGCCTCAATATATTCAACAAGTTCCTTCCCAAGATAGCCGAGTTTTCAGCCCGGTTAGCTGAGAAAGAACCGCCGAACATAGATAAACTGCTTAGTTTAGTGAGCGCGGATATACCTGAAGTCGAGAAAAAATTAGAGGAGGTACCTGAGATTGTCGAAGAATCATCGGAGTGAATCAGATCGAAGAAGGGAGGCAATGGAAAGGAGCCTCACCCAGCTTGGGAACCTAATATATGATCAGATCAACAACCAAGAATTCCCATGGATACACATGCAAAGCAGGTCCACAGACAACATAGTATACGATGCAAACATCAGACAATATGTTCTAGGACCAAGAATGATCAGACGCCATAGCAGAAATATCCGCCACATTAGACCATTCACACAACTTATCTGGACAGCCTGGTTCGCCAAAGAACTGGTAACCCAGAGAAAAACCAGCACCCTCAGGGAGACCTATTACTCAGCAAGAGGTCAAAGAGATATCGAGTACAGTGACCAAACCGAGTCAGATAACATAATCACAGACCTAGAAGTAGCTCTAAACAGGGCTCGTGAAGAGTTTAACATATTCCCAGCAGAGAGAAGCAGCATCTTTGGTGATCTTACCATCGAGTACACGGTTCCCGGATACGAGGGAAGACGCACAAACCTCACTGATCACCCTGACGGCGTTATGATTGGTCCAGCTATTACCAGTAGTGAGTTCCTTGAGACAACCGCAGACAAGGTACTGGTTATTGAAAAGGGCGCCATGTTCAACAGACTCGTCGAGGAGAGAGCTCATGAAAAGTTTAACGCATTACTTATTCAGACAGCGGGTCAAAGTCCACGTTCTACGCGTGCCATAATTAACAGGCTGCATGAAGACTATGACCTTCCAGTGTATATCTTCACGGACGCTGATCCATGGGGACTGCACATTGCAATGGTCATCATTAGCGGTAGCGCTAACGCGGCTCATCTTAGAGG
>JAHLLU010000206.1 GCA_020444005.1 archaeon | reverse complement strand
GTCATGCTAATCAGCGGGGGATTAGCTGGAATAGCGGGATTCGGCGAGATCGCTGGAATCCAGCACAGGCTCAGACCCGGAATCTCTCCGGGATACGGGTTCACAGCAATAATAGTGGCTTGGCTCGGTAGGCTACACCCCTTGAGCACCATGCTTGTGGCTGTCTTATTCGGCGGCTTACTAGTGGGGGGAGAAATGCTCCAGATCAGACTAGGGCTGCCATCAGCAACGATTCAGCTATTCAACGGAGTCTTCTTGTTGACGATTCTCAGCGGGGAATACCTGTTGAGAAACCGCATCAAGATCGAGTGGAGGGAAGAACAATGATAACAGCAATCATAAGCGTGCTCAGAGCAGCGGTAAGAGCCGGAAGCCCCCTCCTCATAGGCACCCTAGGTGAGATATACACTGAACGCTCGGGGATACTAAACCTCGGCGTGGAGGGTGTTATGCTAATGGGGGCTGTAACAGCGTTTGCAGTAACCCAGACAACGGGCAGCATAGCAATCGGCATACTAGCAGCAATCATAGTAGGGGGGTTAATGGGGCTACTGCATGCCTTCATGAGCGTATCATTGAAGGTGAACCAGTATGTTGCAGGACTTAGCCTAGTGATGATCGGCAGCGGAGTAAGCAGTCTAATTGGTTTGGACTATATTGGTATCAGGGGGAAAACGTTGAAGCCGGTTTTCCTTGGCTTCGATATAATGGTCTACGTTTTCATCGCCCTAGCCATGGTGCTCTGGTTCATCCTCTACAGGACGAGATACGGAATAGAGATCAGATCAGTGGGCGAGAACCCAGCAGCAGCAGACGCAATGGGCATCAACGTAAACAAGACCAGATACCTCTGCACCGTATTCGGAGGCGCACTCGTTGGACTAGCGGGAGCCTACCTGAGCACAGCGTATCTTAGCAGTTGGACCGATAACATGACAAATGGTAGAGGCTGGATTATACTAGCTCTCACCATATTCGCTTCATGGGACCCAAGAGGCGCCATACTGGGAGCTTGGATATTCGGCGGCGTAGAAGCACTACAATACAGGCTACAGCCACTGGGCATATCACCCAGCTTCCTCGGGATGCTACCCTTCATATCAACAATCATCATACTCGTGGTGAGCGGCAAACTAAGCAAGGGAAACAGGGGACCACCAGAAGCCCTCGGAAAACCCTACAGACGCGGCGAGCGGTAACCCAATAAACAGGGCTAACCCTTCCCATAGTATGATGCTCAAGATAACCATAGGCGAACATGTTTTCAAAGCAAAACTACACACAGAAAAAGCACCAGAAACCTGCAGACTACTCATGGAAAAGATGCCCATCACAGGTAAAGCAATACAAGCACATTGGAGCGGAGAAGCCGCATGGCTACAAATGGACCCCTACGGAGTAGAAGCACCACAAGAAAACGCAACCAGCTATCCCGGACCCGGACAACTCTTGTACTATCCCGGTGGAGTCAGCGAGAAAGAGATACTGATACCATATGGGTCCGCTATATTCGCGAGCAAGTTCGGGTTGTTACCGGGGAATCACTTTGCTACCATCGTTGAAGGTGTTGAGTTTCTTGAAAAGATGGGAGAGATGGTTCTCTGGAAAGGCGCACAGGACATCAAACTAGAAGTCTAGATGTCGATGTGTTCAAGCATTTCCCTGTTCCAGTGAAGGAAGCTGGGGAAGCCCTTTGCTTGTTCTTCTTTGAAGCGTTGATGATTGAATACTATGTGTTCTACGCCGTTGACTAGTTTGATGTCAGCTAGCTTGTAGAGGTTCTCATAACCAAGCTGCTTTATGTCATATTTTTTGATGAATTCCTCAACTGTGGGCTGCTCACGGATAACATATGTCAATGTCTCCAAGGCGTCCAACTCAAGAAGCCCAGTCTCAGCGTACTCATCGCCAACAACCTTACCCCAAACCTCCCTGTAGAGCCGCATAAACTCGATGCTTCGGCGCTCTACTTCCTTGAGACTAAGTTCACGTATAACGGTGATTTGCTCTAGTCTTTTTCGCCAGTTACTAGGTCTCCACTTCAAACTATAGCTATAATTGACAAGCCACTTCTCAAATGGGGGATACTCGTCATTCGCCAAGAAAAGCAGGTTACATAGTGCGGATATTCCTTTGCTTATCATCTGGTTGGCGACCATTGGATCACTTCGTAGAGTCCACTGACGCACGACAATATCCCCGAAATATACACAGTCAAGATAGTTACTAAGGGCAATACTGTGTTTCTCCTTATCCGTGAAGACGTCCTTAGAGTCCAGTAGCTTCTCTATGATACCGTGAGGGTCGTAGAGTATCTTTGAGTATGATGCGTCCCACTTTTTCAACAGGCTCCAATCCTCATTTGCCTCGGCTTTCAGACTCAGAAAACTAACATCCATATGATATTTGGTGCCCTGATGGTCGCCTTGTGGGATTGGTCCAAGTCCTTTCTCCCAGTCACCGAGTCTGGTTTCCTGAAGATAGATATTGAGATCAATCTCTGAGAGGGCATCCCCGTAGCCTCTGCTGAGTCCCCCTGTGAGGGTGATGCCTACAACGTCCCGGTTTTTTGAAAGCATGTCCACGTATTCTTCGATGTTCCGCCGCATCTCGGGTAACTGATTTGTTTTTGGCAGAGTGCCATATGGTCTGTGCTCCCTGTGTCGTATACCTCGCGTGGTCTCGAAGAACATCATAATGGGGAAAAAGAAGGTGATCTGTTATTTAATCCTCTGGGAAAAGAGGATTATACCCTTGTTTCTGGGCATACTCGATAGCTGCTCTTTGCTCATCAGCGTCCAGAGTATGATAATTCTCACCAGCCTCGAAAACAAGCTCCCAGAGCCGATGATCACATGGAGTAGGATTCGTGGTTACACCGCTTTGACTCAACGCAAAGTCTACCCCTAGCTGAACCTCATGCGGTTTGTCAGCGGGCTCATACCATGTACGGTATTTGCGTTCTCCCTTCCATCTACCCTTGCAGACGGCTTTGATGGCAGTGACTCCCATATCATGCGCCTTCGCATACTCTAACACAGGTCTGTAATCGTTCATGGGATGGAAATCAACGGCACTACAAAGACTAACAGGAAGCAACACCAAGTCAAAATCAAAGCGCTTCAACGCCTCAAGATGAACACGCATATCCTGATGCCCAGTAACACCAAGATACTTCACAAGCCCAGTCTCCTGAGCCTCCTTGAATGCCTCCATGGCGCCACCGGGTCCAAAAACTTGATCCAATTCCTCTGTGGTGCCCACTCCGTGAAGCTGATAGAGGTCAAAGCTCTTTACGCCGAGTCTTTCTAGGCTCTGATGTAGTTCTCTTTCTGCTGCTTTTTTGGTTCGCTGGGTGGTCTTCTCGGCTAGGAATACTTTGTTGCGGTGGGTTTTCATCCATGGGGCCAATCTGAGTTCGCTGTCACCGTAGGTGGGTGCAATGTCTACCATGTTGACACCGTGTTTGAATGCGGACTCGATTACCTTGTCGGCTTCCTCTTGTGGGATGCGTCCAACGCCGCAGCCGCCGAGGGTTATTATTGATACTTTTTTGTTTATTCTACCAAGTCTTCTCTTTGGAATCAATTAAAATCACTAATACAAGAATAGACTTGGCGTTTTTTAAAGATTCAAAAGAAACCTACCCCGGAAAGGATTTTAACAAAATAGGGGCACCTTTACCCATGAAACAAGGACTCAAAATATGTATTCTAGCTCTACTTGGCTTTACGCTACTATCAACAGGGATAGCGTATGGCATAGTAATCGAGGATGTCATTGTCTGCACAGACTTTGACGACAACTTCAATCCAATACCCAACAACCAGGTTCCCGTCACAGATGACGCGGTCTTCGTCTGGGTGAACATGACAGACATCACCCCCGGGGAAACAATGCTATTCGAGTGGTGGCCACCAAGCGGTGAGCTATACCATGAGGAGACATGGGTTGCACCAGACTGGATAACAACAACAAATCACTACTCGATGTTCGTTGAGATAGAGATCATGAGCGACCCAGCGGAAGACATGCCCGGTGAATGGTCATGTAACATATACAACAATGGTACATGGTGGGGACACGCCGTCTTCGAGCTAGTAGATGAAAGCACACCATCAGGCCCAAGCACAACACAGCAAAACGGAATAGCCATCACAAACATCGTGACACCCGGAACCTATAACGAGGGCGACGATGTGACCGTCTCGGTCACTGTAGGATACAGTTTTGACACTGCTACTGATATAGCGCCAAGCGTCTGGAACAACAAGACCCAGATATTCGTTGCCACAGCAGAAGACACGGTATCAGGGACCGGAACCAAGACATACGATCTTGAGTTCGTCG
>JAHLLU010000205.1 GCA_020444005.1 archaeon | reverse complement strand
CTAGAAACTGACATTAACAATTGACACATCGAACGAGGGACTCGCCATGGTGCTAAAGGACTACCAAGAGACAGCCCTATACTACCTATGGCGACTAGACGGCGACGGCGCAAGTAGCCGAGACGTCTGGATGCAGGTGAACGAGGATCTAAAGGGCGTAAGGACAATCAGTAGAGCATCAATCATCAACTTCCTAAACTCCATGGTAGACGAGGGCGTGCTGAACTACACGGAGACAACAGGGAAGGGCGGCCACAGACGAATCTACTCAGCCAAATACAATGAGGCAGAGTTCAAAGAATACGTCGCAAAAGTAGTCCTTGGCAACCTGCTCCGAGACTTCCCAGAAGAGACCAAAAAGGTTCTTCAGGAAGCAAGGTAAACACCCTCTCTATTTTATACTTTTTTTCATTTTCACTGAGAAACAGCGGTAGCTAGTATTGTTTTATACAACATTTGTACCGTAAATACTCGTGAACAAGTTTTGACGAAGCTAACTGAAGCAAAAAAAACGGCTTTCAAATGGATCGATGACAACGCCGAGAGGATATCTGATTTCCATCAACTCATATGGAACTATGCTGAGACCAGTTTCCGTGAGTACAAGTCAGCAAAAGCATTCGTTGATTTCCACAGAAAAGAAGGCTTTGACGTAATACATGGTGTAGCGGGAATGCCCACCGCATATGAGGCGACTTGGGGAGAGGGAAAACCAGTCCTCAGCACATACACTGAATACGATGCCGTGCCATCAGCTTGGCAAGACCAAGTACCATACAGATCAGCCACAAACCCATACCGAGCGGGACACACAGATCCTCACAGCGCCTTAGGCACTGGTTCATTAATTGGTGCAGTAGCCACAAAACACGCTATGGAAGAACATGGAATAGAGGGAACCATCAAGGTATTCGGTACACCTGCCGAGAAGGTATGCGCCAAGAGCTGGTTCGCCGCAAAAGGAAGATTCGATGGACTTGACGCCATGGTCGGATGGCACCCTAGAGGTTCAACCACTGTCATGTATGAGACTCAGTGGGGTAGCTACTGGAACGCTGCATTCGTCTTTGAATGTGATGACCCCGAAAAGTGGATCTCTTACGCTGATGATTTGCCCCGTAATGCGCGTGCCCCGGGGGCACTGGATGCTGTAACCTTGATGTATACATCCACCAAGTACCTGAAGGAGGCGATGCTGCCAAACACTGGTCTCTGGACAATGAACGAGGCGGTTATGGCGGCTGGACAAGCCACAGCAGACAATATGTCACCCAGACTAGGCATAATTCAGTTCGCTTTCAGAAGCCCAAGTTTAACCCAACAGGAACAGATCGCAAAAGTGCTCATCAATAACGCTGAAAGTGTCGCCAAGATAACTGGAACCAAACTTACTGTTCGCTGGATCACAAAACAAAGGACAGGTTTGTTCAACAAAGCGTTAGCCGATTTAGCTTATGAGAACCTTGAGTTAATTGGACCACCCAAATTCACAAAAGAAGACAAAAAGATAGCTAACGAGCTTCTACGAAACCTAGGCTACCCAGAGCAGAAGGAGCCTCTCAGCGAGAAACTAACAACCCCAGAGGAGTGGGAGAAGATGTGGAGAAGCGTCATACCAAGCCACCAGAAGAAATTCGGTAGCGACGACTATGTGGAGTTCCAGTGGCACTGCCCTGGTGTCTGGATACAGGTCTACAGGCCACAGATCAGGGTACCCGGTGAACGCTTGCCAAGATGGCCACACTATTATCTAGGTGGCGTCAAGGGGCCTATTGATAGAACAATCTATACTGCGGGTAAGGCTATTAGCGGAACCTTGCTAGACTTGGCTGAAGACCCTACCAAGCTTAAGATGTGTAAGGATGAGTGGGAGAAACGTATCAAGGAAGAGTATGAGGCACCTCAGCTTGACCCAGATTGGAATCCACCTATTGACTTGCCTTGGCCTGAGTACGTGGTCACCGAAAGAGGATATGACTGGCATATCCCCAAACCGGATAAGAAGCAATAGAGCTTCTCATTATTTTTCCGCTAATTTTAAACATACAGAAGGCTGCTGTTTCTACATGGCAGCCCCAGCCTTTGAGGAAATCGCTGAAATCATTGAATTCAGGCTCAATCAGGTAGTAGAACTACTGAACGAGATTGAATATGAGTTAAACCCATGCACACCCAGAGAACTATACGATTATCTTACAGGTGACAATTTTAAAGACTCTGAGATTACCTTCCGTGACCGGCTGGGAAACGAGTACCTCTTTCTGCACTCAATCATTGAAATCAGTGGATTAAAAGACGCAGGGATTGAAATAAACCCAAAGACAATAAAAACGGCCTCGAAAGAAACGATCTATGATGCACATCTCAAGGCAACGGACTATGAATTGGGATATAGCCTGATTCTTGAAGACTATTACTGGTTAAAGCACAGAATGGCACAACTTGAACAGGACATCAAGAACGATAAGCATATGCCTGAGAGCTTAAAGGAAAGAGCCAAAGAGATCTATGATTCTTTCCTTGAGTACAAGGATTATTAGCCTTGTTCTAATGCTTTGAACACCTGTTCTATTTGATGGGTATATATCTTGCACAGGCATCTGAATGTCTGACGACAAATGAATAAGAATCAACAAACATTCGCGGTCGCATCCATCTGCCTAAGTATAATCTTGGCAGGTGCAATCATAGCATACAAACCAGGAATGGTTGAACAAGTAACAACAGGACTACCATCGGGATTCAGATTCCCCTCTGGTGTCGGTGTAAGCGGTTCAACCCTCTATGCCGGAGTAGCTGAGGGAACCAGTACTGATCTTAAGACCATCAGTCTATCAGGTGCAGGTGTGGCAACCGCACAGGCAGATCAAGCAGTGATCAATCTCGGAGTCGAGACCACAGCGGAGACGGCCGAGGAGGCTATCAGGGAAAACGCTGAGTTGATGACTGAAGTTATCAACGCGGTTAAAGCCCTTGGAATCGATGAAGATGATATTGTTACCACTAGTTACAGTGTTTATGCTCAGTATGACTGGACAGAGGAAGGCAGAGAGTTCACAGGATATAGTGTGACCAACCTAGCACAAGTTACAGTCAAGGACCTAGACATGGTAGGTGACGTTATTGATGCAGCAGCTGATAATGGCGCAAACTCAATCAACGGAATCTCCTTTGAGCTAAGTGACGCAAAGCGTGAGGAACTAAAAACCAATGCATACATCGCGGCAATCACTGATGCACAGGACAAGGCAGACCTAATCGCTGAGACTCTCGGACTAACCATCTCAGGTGTTCAGAGTGTAACTGAGAGCAGCTATACTCCTGTAAGAAGCTATGACTATGGCTACGCTGAGGCAGCTATGGATAGTGGGGCTAAGAGCTATGTCTCAACTCCTATCACCAGCGGCGATCTAAGCGTAACCGTGAATGTACACATAGTATATCTATTCGAGTAAACCTCGAGCCATTTTTCTTTCTTTATTCTTCTTTTTTAAACTGAAACGGCTTACTCTCCAGCACCAAGTATCCTAGTAATGTACCTGCTATCGCTATCACATAATTGCCTGTTCCCACTGCAAGGCTAATTGATGCTGTTAACCAGATAGATGCCGCTGTTGTAAGTCCTACGACTCGTTCTCTTGTTTGGAGTACTGTGCCTGCGCCGATGAATCCTATTCCTGTTATGATTGCAGCGGCGATTCGGCTATTGTCTGTAGGTAATGGGAATACGTTGAAGCTGAGTACTGTGAGTATGGTACATCCTATTGATAGTATCATGTGGGTTCTAAGTCCGGCTGGTTTGCTGTATTTTTCTCGTTCATAACCGATTACACCTGCTAGTGTTAGGACTAGACAGAGTTTGAATACGGTGATTAGTTGTTGGTTTAGGGACATCATAGAGGTTCTAACTATATAGGCTATATATTCTATATATACACATTGTTTCTGGAAGAGATGAAAAAAGATTTACCCGCAGATGACCATCAAAAACCATGTATGGCATTGACTCCGTGACACCCACAGTCAGTAAACTAATGGGATTTGAACCACCAGAAGGCGCATCTGCAAAACCCATTGAAGAGATCATTAAATCAGCCAAAGGAAAAAAAATCAAGAAAGCACTATTATTCGCTCCAGACGCCATCGGAGAATGGCTTTTCCAAGCTCATAAACCAGAGTTCAAGGACGTTATAGCTGAAGCTCCAATACAGGTACCAGTTAGAAGTATGGTTCCAAGCTATACTCCGGTATGTTATGGAAGTATGTTCACTGGTATGAAGCCATCTGAACATGGTATCATAAAGTACATGAAGCCAGTACTCACTGTTGAGACTCTGTTTGATGCCGCATATAACGCTGGTTTGAAGG
>JAHLLU010000204.1 GCA_020444005.1 archaeon | reverse complement strand
TGCCCATACGAACCCTCAACAGCAAGATAATCTCCCCCGAAACCTAAAATCTTGTTTACCGGCACCTCGTCAAGCCACTCAGATAAGGCTGTTCTTGCCTTCGCTGGGCTTATGATGTGCATCCAGCTCATATCTAGGTAGACGTTTGGATAATTCTTAGCGAGTGCCCCTAGTTGTCCACAATATGGCCAGCTTCCATGGAATATATCGAATTTCGCCTCCTTGTACTCCATGAATAGGTTCACAAGCTGCATTGGGTCACTGTTAGTGAGTATGTTCTCGTTTCCTTCATGGAGCCCCGTGTGTATCTGGATGGGTAGCTCCCGTTTCCCGGCTTCAATTATGGCTAGGTGAACGAGGTAATCCTGCATGGGTTTTAGTGCGTCTGTTCCCGGTGAGTCTGGTGTCATCCTACTGTAGTCTTTATCGGCGTCTATGATTTCCCTGTGGAATGTACGGGTCTTGTAGATGGAGTTGAACGCTTCCTCGGCTTCAGCATAGCTTCTCTTCTCGAAATAAAGTGGACGCCTGTAGGCTAACGCTATCTTGATACCAGCAATCTTAGCCTCCAATGAGGTAAACCTTGTCTTAACCAGTTTTACTAAGTCATCAAAGCTGTGAACCGTTGCCCCAAGCATCTTAGCATAGGTCTCAACCTCGTATCGGTTTGAGAGATTCACAAACTCGCCTACTCTGAGTACTGGTGCGAAGAACTCTCGGTCAACATCATGGCTACCAGTCAACTCATCAAGGATACTTATCTCGATACCAGCTTTCTCCTTGAGAACCCACCGGTAGAGCCCCGGTTTGTTGCGCTCGGTTAATCGCTTCTGTAGTTGCTTGTAAGTGCCCCTGTTGATACCGTCAACGCCATAGAGGTCATGGGCAGCGATCTCTATACACCGTGAATACCCTGTGTTTCTGATCCGTTGCCACCATGGCTCGAATACCTCCCAGCGATCATCAAGGGTGATTGATGTGTCTCGTGTGTAGAGTAGTTCCTCTTCGCTCATGCCAGCCGCGATTAGGTCTGATGATGTGTAGTGAAGATAGAACTCGTTGAGGACATCAACTTGTTTGGCGAGGCGTTGCTCTTCTGAGGGAAGATGCTCGTGGGTGTCGATTATTTTTATGGATTCTACGTGTTTCTTGATGTTTTGATATGAATCCGTCATGGTTGAGAAAAGGCTGAAACACTAGTTAAGACTTCTCAGACCGGTATCGGGCAAAATATTATCTACAACCATCGGGCTTGTTTTCGTTATCATGAAGAAGATACTAGAGGACATCAAGATACTAGACTTCACACACGTCTGGTTCGGACCATACACAACCATGATGCTAGCAGAACTAGGAGCAGAAGTAGTCAAGGTCGAGCCACCGTGGGGAACCATCGGAAGAATGGGCCCCGGAGAACTCTACAAAGGCGTATCAACAACATTCTATGCACTAAACCTCAACAAACGTGACATCAGCATGGACCTCAAGAACCCAGAGGTCATGGACATGATCAAGGAACTCGTCAAACAGAGCGACGTGGTTATACAGAACTTTGCACCCGGCACCATGGAGCGCCTCGGATTAGGCTACGATGTTTTGAAGGAGATAAACCCAAAAATCATCTACGCAGCTCTAAGCGGTTTCGGTCAAAGCGGTCCATACAGCAGATACGGCTCATACGCGGTAGTAGCAGAAGCCATCAGCGGGCACACATACGCGACAGGAAAAAACTATGATTACGAGGGGCCTCCAATCAACATGGCGGGAGCCCTAGGTGACCTTGGGCCAGCAATGTACGCTGCATTCAGTATCGTCGCGGCTATCAGACACCGTGACAAGACAGGCGTTGGCCAGATGGTTGATGTCTGTCAGGTGGATACCATGGTGGCATTCAACTGCTGCGCATCAGTTGCATATGACTTGTTCAAGGAGAGCCCAATAGATAGACGTCAAGACAGACCACGTGACCCACAGCGTATATGGGGCATATTGCCTGTAAAGGATGGATGGGTACAGATCGCAGGTGAGCGAAGCAAGGCGGTTGAGAACCTGAAAGAAGAGCTCGGAGTTGATGAAGTGAACAAGGATATGGTTGTTGCACGCATCAAGGACATGACAAAACTAGAAGCCTTTGACTGGCTAGCAAAGCTAGGCTTCCCATGTGCACCCATCTATGAGGCACATGAAGCCATGTGGGACCCACACCTCAAGGCACGTGATATGTGGGTTGAGGTAGACCACGCAGCAGCAGGCAAGCACCTTGTACCAAACTTCCCAGTAAAGTTCAGTGAGACCCCTGGAGAGATAAACAGACCAGCACCCATGCTTGGACAACATACTCGAGAGGTCTTGAAGGAGAAACTGGGTAAGACCGATGAGGAACTGGATGCCTTAGAGAAACAAGGCGCCATTGTCCAGTGGAAGGGCTAATACCTTTCACTTGGATACAAATTCATTATTTTTTACATAATATCTATAATGTTCTGGTAGGTCTCGGGTTACTCCTATCCTATAGCTTGTTTCTATTTCGCAGGGGTACTCGTTATCCGAGACATACACTAGGCTATCAGTATCGGTAGCGTCAACACCATTCAAACTCTTATCAACATCCAGTGCTAGGGTAAGTTTTCCGGGCCCACTTGTAAGGTCTCGTAGACGTTTTACTGTTCTGTTCTGTTTCATGGTTTCGAGACCCGTGGTGGGTTCTATGGCTCTGATGAGTATTCCACCGACGCCATTATCGTGGGCGATCAGGTTCAGCATCCAATACTGGTGCACATTATAGATGAAAACGCGACCCGGTTCCTCAAACATCACCCGGTTATACGTCTTCAAACCCTCAAAAGCACGACTAGCCGGGTCATCACCACCAAAATACGCTTCTGTCTCAACGATTACCCCACCGAGAAGCTCATCACCCAGTCTACGTACCAGTATCTTACCTAGGAGCTCCTGTGCTACAGTGTCTGTTCTGCGCCTGTAGAAGCCTCTCGGAAGGACTTGCATGCTACAAATAAGACCTCAATGATTTATAGCCCCAACGTCCAGCAATTATCAAACCGGTGCAAACAATGGAAGAACTCCATAAACTACTACATACATTAAGTGACAATATCCAGAGCAAGGTTCTCACAGTCACTCCACAGCGTGGAACCATGCCTTACAACAAGTTCAAAGACCTACTGGACAAACAGGCACAAGACGCCATCATCGAGACCCTCACCAAACACAAGATAGATGCCACGCTCATTAGCGAGGAAGGCGACCAAGTCTTCGGCACCGGTGAATACATTATCACCGCTGACCCGGTGGATGGTACATCAAACCTGAGCCGAGGATTTCCCCCAGCTGTACTCAGCCTGAGCATAGCCACAGAGCCACATCAAAGCAAGGTTGTGGCTGGGATCGTCACCAACTTTTACACAGGTGAGACCTACTACGCTGAGAAAGACAAGGGTGCAACACTGGACGGTTACCCAGTCAAGACCTCACCCTACATACCCTACAAGCATGGACTCATCGGCATGGACATCAGCAAAGACCCCAAACTAGAAAAAACAACAATTCTCATCTCAGAGAGCCGCCACACACGCCAAGAAGGATGTAGCGCCGCCAGCTTATGTCATGTTGCTGCGGGAGTTCTTGACGCGCATATTGATCTACGTGGAATCGTAAGAGCCACAGACATCAGCGCAGGGCTATTCATCATAAAGGAAGCAGGCGGCGTCTATAGTATAAACGGAGAACTATTTGGGGATCTACCGTTGACAAGAGCGACTAGATGCACTGTAGTGGCAGCCAACACCAAGCGTCTCCACGATGAGATACTGGAGCTAATAGAGTGAAGCACCCGTCAACGCCTATACCAGCAACACTTCTAGAGAGACCCAACAGATTCCTAGGAGTCGTGGACCTAGAAGGCGAGCGCGTTGAGTGTTTTATCCCGAACCCGGGTAGAATGCATGAACTCATGGTACCGGGAACACGAGTCTACCTCATCCATAAGCCCGGAGACCACCGCAAAACAAGCTACGACCTAACCCTAGTTGATTACAATGATACCTTGGTGAGCATCGACAGCAGGCTACCCAACTACATGCTACAAGAAGCCATCAACCAAAACAAACTACCAGAGTTCAAAGACTACACAGTAGAACGTAGAGAACCCAGCTTCCACGACAGCCGACTAGACCTCAAACTCAGCAACGGAAAAAACCAGATACTCTTAGAGGCGAAAAGCTGCACACTAGTGGAAGATAATATTGCTTTGTTCCCTGATGCGCCCACCAAGCGGGGAGCTCGTCACATGAATACACTCATCAAAGCACTGGAGCATGGAAGAGCCTCTGTATGCTTCGTTATTCAGCGAGATGACGCTTC
>JAHLLU010000203.1 GCA_020444005.1 archaeon | reverse complement strand
CTAGCAGAACATGGCATCAAGGACCGGTTACCACCTACAAGCCCCCACACAGTGACTGTACCCGGTGCAGCGGCGGGATGGGTTGACACCATAGAAAAATTCGGCACAATGACCATGCCCGAGATACTAGCACCCGCAATACGACTAGGTGAAGAAGGGTTCCCGGTGAGCCCAATAACCGCCAGAGCATGGGACCGGGGAATACCTAAGCTCAAGACTGGACCCCACTACGAGGAGATGTTACTCAACGGTAAAGCCCCCCGGGCAGGCGAGATAATGAAGAACAAGAATCTTGCACATACCTTCCGTGAGGTTGCTGAGCATGGTAAGGCTGGTTTCTATGAGGGTAGGATAGCCGAGGAGATTGTCAAGGTGTTGGAGCCTATGGGCGGCGTGATGACTGTTGATGACCTGAAAAAACATTACAATACATTCCCTGAGCCAATTACCACCAACTACAAGGGACTTGATGTCTACGAGATACCACCAAACGGACAAGGGATCACAGCGTTGATCGCCTTAAACATCCTTGAAGAATACGATTTCACTGGTGTACCACATGGCTCCACTAAGCATCTTCACACGTTGATAGAGGCTATGAGGCTAGCTTTCGCTGATACACGTTGGTATGTAGCTGACCCTGATGTAACTGATGTACCGATACAGGAATTGATCAGCAAAAAGTATGCAGTAAAGCGGAGAAAACTACTGAATCCAGAGAAAGCAACAGTAGACGTACAGAAAGGCTCACCAGTCGCAGGCTCAGACACAGTCTATTTCTGCGTCGTAGACGGAATGGGAAACGCCTGCAGCTTCATCATCAGCAACTACGCAGGCTTCGGCACAGGCATCATACCCAAAGGCTGTGGATTCACCTTACAGAACCGTGGCTTCGGGTTCAGCCTAAACCCAGAGCACCCGAACAGATTAGAGCCAAACAAACGACCCTATCACACAATAATCCCGGGTATGCTCATGCAAGACGGAGAACTCTACGCACCATTCGGCGTAATGGGTGGATTCATGCAACCACAGGGACACACACAGGTAGTGGTAAACATGGTGGATTACGGTATGAACCCACAGGAGGCCTTGGATGCAGGGCGATTCTGCATACTGGATGGACAGAGCGGCGGCAAGGTTCACATTGAGGACGAGATCAGCGTCAAGGTAATGAGCGAGTTAGCCGGCATGGGACATGAGGTAGTGCCCTCAAGCGGCTGGAGAAGAGGCTACTTTGGTCGAGGACAGATCATCCACAGGAACCCTGAATCAGGTGTATTGACCGCTGGTAGTGACTCAAGGGCTGACGGCTGCGCAGTAGGCTGGTAATCCTATCATTTATTTTTAATCCCTGTAGTGTCTACATTATTCTATGTCATATCTACTTGAAGGACTAGAACCCGCACAAGTCTGGATGATCTTTGAGGAAATAACACGAATACCAAGATGCAGCAAACACGAGGAAAAAGTACAAGCCTACCTCAAAACATGGGCAACCGAACACGGAATAGAATTCAAAAAAGATGATGTCGGCAATGTGCTTCTCACTAGAAAATCTGATGAAGGATTTAATGAAGTACCCGCATTACTCTTCCAAGCACATCAGGACATGGTATGCGAAAAAACCCCAGAGAGCAGTCACAACTTCGCAAAAGACCCAATACCCTTGATGGTAGAGTCCGGTAAAGTCAAGGCCTTTAACACGAGCCTAGGAGCAGATAACGGTTTAGGCATGGCGTTAGCTATGGCTTTGCTGATCGATGAGAATCTGGTGGGTAATGGACGCATTGAAGCCTTGTTTACCGTGGATGAGGAGGCTGGATTCACTGGCGTCAGGAACCTTGACCCTGATTTCTTTACGGCTACCCATATGATTAACCTTGACAGCGAGGAAGCAGGCGTAATCATCGTCAGCAGCGCCGGTGGAGGAAGCACTACATACACCATCAAGTACAGACCAAAGAAAGTCGATAAACGAGAAGCCCTACGAGTATCAATTGACGGCTTACAGGGAGGGCATTCAGGCGTAGACATTCATCTACCGCGATACAACGCAAATAAGCTCTTGGCTCAGTGTCTAAGAAAGCTGCATAAGGAGATCACCATAAGACTCGCATATTTTGAGGGTGGAACCAGAAGTAACGTGATTCCACGGAACGCCTACGCTGACATACTGATCCCATCTAGGCACACAGGAAAGGCTATTGAATTCATAGATGAATGGGCGAGTACTATTGATAAGACCCATGAACCGGGTCTAGTGGTGTCAGCTACCCCCGTTGCCGTAGGTTCAGCGGCTCCGGTTCACGAGACCGAACAGTTCCTTGATCTTGTATCTGAGATTCCCTTTGGCCCCAAGTCTTGGAGTCCAGATTACGATGATCTTGTCCAGACAAGTAACAATAATGGGATTATCCGTACCGAGGATAATGCCTTCAAGATAATGGTGAGCAGCAGAACATGTGACCTGAAGGATGGCTATGATAATCAGCGTATCCTCTACGAGCTAGGGCAGAAGTACAAGGTTAAGACTGATCAGAGTGAGCTAAGGTCCGGCTGGAAGGCTGACCCAGATAGTAAGCTATTGAAGCTTGTGGAGACGAGTTATGGTACTGTTTCTGGTCGTAAACCCAAGGTTACTGGTATTCACGGTGGATTGGAGTGTGGTGTCATCGCTAGTATGAAGAAGGATATGGATATTGTCTCTATGGGTCCCACTATCAAGTACCCCCATAGCCCATCAGAGTACGTCGAGGTCCGTGGTGTAGATTCTCTATACAAGGCGCTCTATATGACCGCCTCAAAGATGCGGAGCCTCTAATCTCTTCTCCATACTAATCTGCATACACCGTCTCGACTGAATGTTTTCTCTCGTGTTACACGCCAATCTGGGTTGAACCCGGACCAGAAGGCGTCATCAGTGATGCTGCAGTAAATATCTCCAATTTCTTCTGCTTCTTTTCCCATGCGGGTGAATGTGGCTCCAAGTGGGCAGTAGGTGTATTCGATGATTTTTTGGTTTGGTTCGTTCTGGGTTGTTCCTCCGATCCATGCTACTGAGTAGACTGGTCCATTCTCGGCTCTGTGGTTCTCCCAAGTGTTCTCTTTTCCCTCTTCCTCATATCGCTTCTTAGTTGCTAATCCGTTGTTTTTACTCATCTCGCGTACGGTTTCCCTGATTACTTCCCTGCCTCGTTCTTCTCCGAGTTCATCGATCAAGGCTTTCGCCATAAAGTAGAAGGTTTGAGCACGTGCAGCCTCGAATCCGTCCATAATCTCGCGTCGGTTAGGTTGTCTCATGACTAATTTACGGGGGGTGAGTGGAAAAAATTTGTGAAAACAGGTAGGATAGTAGTAAACGTCTTTAATCGTTGCATCTATCATTGGGTGATAAACATTGACTGGATTCGTGAAGGCAGCCGATATTTTACACGGCAAATATGATGACGGAGCAGAGGTAAAGCTCCGTGGCTGGATATACACCAGCAGAAGCAGTGGAGGAATACAGTTCCTCGAAGTAAGAGATGGATCAGGTGTAATCCAGTGTACACTGAACAAGCGAACAATAGACGAAGAAACATTCAACAATGTAGAGAAATACCCACTGGAGACCGCCCTAGAGCTAAAAGGCAAGATCAAAAAGGATGACAGGGCACCCGGAGGATGGGAGCTAAGAGTAACCGGAGTCGGCGCAGTCTACGAGTCTAAACCGGATTATCCTATTGTGAAGAAGGAGCAAGGAGTAGAGTTCCTCATGGACAACAGGCACCTATACATCAGGGAACCCAAACTTCAGAACATCTTCCAGTTAAGAGCCAAGTTCCTCATGGCTGCACGTGACTGGTTCAAGGAAAACGAGTACACCGAGATCCAGACACCAATGTTCATGACAGCCTCAGTAGAAGGCGGATCAACCCTATTCAGCGTTGACTACTTTGAACGAGAAGGCGTTTACCTGAGCCAGAGCTGGCAGCTATACGCAGAGGCACTAATCAGCAGCCTAGGAAAGATCTACACCATTGCACCTAGCTTTAGAGCTGAGCCTTCAAGAACACGTAGGCACCTTTCTGAGTTCCTGCATATGGAGCTTGAGGAGCCTTGGAGCACTCTCAGTGACATACAGGACACTGGAGACAAGTTGGTCAGTCATATTGCGAATACTTTGGCGTCTGAGATGCCTGAGAAAGTAAAGGAGGCAGGAAGAGACCCAGAGTACTTAGCTGGGCTTAAGGCGCCTTTCCCCAAGATCAGCTACGATGAGGCAGTTGAGATCGTACAAAGCAAGGGCGTTGAGATGTTCTGGGGAGACGATTTCGGTTGGCAGCAGGAAGGACCATTAACAGAGGAGTTCGAGACTCCCTTCTGGGTGGTTGGTTTCCCAAG
>JAHLLU010000202.1 GCA_020444005.1 archaeon | reverse complement strand
CTTCCTTCATAACAATCAGCAGAAAAATGTGAACCAGATAATAACAATCTTCCCCCTAACCCATATTCAGCAGATACTAACTGATTAAATACTCCACCGCGAAGACGATCAATGCGGGAAACCGCAAGGTGAGGCCAATAAACCCTGACCGGATCAAAAACTCACCTTTCTTATCTTACTTCAGTAACAAACTATCAAAATAAAATAATATTTAATTATTGGTAGCAGCGGTGGCGGAGTGACTTAATGCGTTTGCCTCAGAAGCCAATGATCCGGTCAGGTCCGTGGGTTCGAATCCACCCGTTGCGCTAATCGGTGAATCTATAGCTAGTTGCGCTGAGTTATGGGTATGAATACTTTTCATAGTAATGGACCGTTTGAAGTTATTGTGGTGGGGCTTGAACCTGATGAGAAGCTACTTGAGTCTATACAGGAAGCTGCAAAGATACATGATATCAAGCATGGCGCAGTAGTCAGCGGAATAGGTACATTGAGAAGGACTCGTCTTCATTATGTAAACCAAAACTCGTTCCCACCTGATGTGGGATACTATGTTGTTGAGGAGCCTGCTGAGGTTGGTTCCATTAGTGGTTTAATTGTAGACTATGAGCCTCATCTCCACATCGATATCGGTGTACGGGATAACGAGACCTATACGGGGCACCTTGAACCAGATAGCATCGTGCTCTATTTAGCTGAATTATGTATACTCAAGTTCAACGATGTTGCTATGAAGCGAGAACCAGACCCCGAGAATAATATTTCTCTTCTCGTCCTAAAATAGGCTATCTTTTAGTGATTGTAAAAGCATTACTATAATAGGGGGTATCGCGCCTCTGAGCTAGAGATGTATTCTATTTGAGTAGCCACAAGTTATCCTTCACTAAGGTTGCAGAAATCAGCGATGTCCCTGTAGGTAAAATGTTGAAGGTAAAGATCAATCAGAATGAAATGCTCATAGCAAATATTGATGGAACCTTTTACGCCATGGATAACAAGTGCAGCTATGACCAAGAAGACCTAATCAATGGAGCCCTCAAAGGTAACATACTAACATGCCCAAAAAACAAGGCAGAGTTTGATGTAACCACAGGAAAAAACGTGAAGGGGCCAAAGATGATGCTATTCAGGGTCAAGACAGATGACCTAAAATCCTATGAGGTAAAAATCGAGGGCAACGATATTCTGATCCATCAAGCAAGCACTTGGGGAATGTAAATCCCTCTAGCTTTCTTCTTGTTCCTTATATTGACCCTGAGCCCAGTTGATGAGTTTCTTAGCTTCGTCAGCGTCCTCCCATTTGAGAACCTCTGTAACCATTCCTTCGGCTCGCTTATAGTTGTTGTAGAAGTAAGTTAGCTCGTCTATGACGCTGCGCGGCAAGTCTTCTAGGCTTTTCACATGCTTGTAGAAGGGGTCTGTAGTACTGACGGTGACGATCTTGTCATCCATCTCCTTGTTATCCACCATCTTGATGTTAGCAACAGGACGGGCAACAGTAACACAACCTGTGAACGTCGGCTCATTAATCAACAATACAGCATCCAGCGGGTCCCCATCATCGTCTAAGGTCTGAGGAATGAACCCATAATCAGCGGGATAATATGTGTATAGCACTCTGTTGAGCTTGAAAACCCCCATTCGGGCATCATACTCGTATTTATTGCGACTGTTTCTCTGAATCTCGGTTACTACATAGATTTCCTCTGGTACGTCGGGTCCGCTGGGGAACTCTCGCCAATAATTCACCAATCTAATCGATTGGAGTAATGAATCCCGTCTTTTAGGTTTACCTACTAGAGCTCCTCGTAAGGTTGCTCAACGTGGGCTAATACCTGTCGCCAAGCCTCAAGAGTCTCGAGTGCCTCCTGTTCATCCATGATCTGGATGACGAAACCTGTGTGTACTAGAACATATGTGCCCGGTTTGATGCTTCCCGGTTCCATGAGGTCGATTATTGCTTCCCTTTTTACTCCGCCAAAGTCAACGATGGCTGTCCTACCATCAATGCTCTCTACTTTTCCAGGTACTGCTAGACACATTTCAAATCACATCTAGGGGCGCTAAATATAACCCTATAGTTTATTGAAGTGTCTTGGAGATAGTTTAAATCTAGGATAATCGCTCATGGGGTATAATCGGTGACTGATGTGGAGAAAAAGAATCAACGTATTTTCTGGGCAATATTCATGGCGACATTCTTCGCAATGTTTGGTGAGACCATACCCCAAAGCTTCCAACCTCTCTTCATACAGAACCTTGGAGTAAGCGCAGCGGTCATCACACTAATCTACAATATCAGAAACGTCATCCAGACATTCCTAAGACTTATAGCAGGAACCATAAGCGATAGCCTCGGTAGACGAAACATGATGCTATTCGGGTTAGCATTATTCGCGTTGGTCCCATTCATATACAGTGTAGCCACAAACCCGTATCTACCCATCGTAGCCATGATGGCTAGTGGTCTAGCTTTAAGCATCTATTTCCCACCTAGCGAGGCATATGCAAGTAGCTTGTTCCCCCCTGAGAAATCCGGGGAGGCTATGGGTAGATATCATATGAGTTGGGCTGTCAGCAGTGTCATCGGTCCGTTTATTGGAGGCTATATCGCAAGCTCATTCCTCGATTATAAGACCATATTCGTGTTTTCGGGTGTAATCACATGCATCGGTTTCTTTATCGCGTGGAGATACACAGAAGATGACCGAGACCTAAGCTGCCCCATACCTCCGGGCATGCTTATCAGAAATACCTTTAGCGAGTTCCCAGCTACCATGAAACGCCTCTTCTCAAACAAGAAAGTAATAGTAGCATGTTTCGCGGTCTTCGCTCACAGCTTCTGTCACTGGGGCTTGGTTACCTTCTTCCCGTTGCTGGGTGCTGAGATAGGTATGACCGAGTTCTGGATAGGTTTAACCCTTACAGCCAACGCGCTATCTATTGCCATCAGTCTACCCATCGTCGGCAGAATCTCAGACCGAGTAGGACGATTCATACCCATACTCACAGGGTTACTGGTCAGTGTGGTCGCTTTCGCCTTAGTGCCTTTGGCGCCATATCACTGGATGTTACCTGTTTTGAACGCTGTACTCGGGGTTTGCGCCGTACTGGTCTTCCCAATTAGTCAAGCAGCCACAATGGAGTCACAAGCACCAGAAGACAGAGGCTCAGCAACAGGCGTATGGGGAATGGTCATGAGCCTAGGAGGCAGCCTAGGTATGTTCGTAATGAGCGCAGTACTAAGCGTAGCATCAATCCAATGGGTCTTCTATATCTCGGCAGGATTCACACTTGTCTCCGCCGTAGTGATAGTACTCATGCGGGGCTATTTTGATTAGCTAGATAGATCAACCTGCCCAATACTAATAATAAGCTATCACCAGTTGAAGCACTGAAATAACTTGACTAAAAGAAGCAACAAGATAGCCGTATTCTGCCACTGCATGCTCAACGTACACTCCCTTGAAGACAACCTCGCAGAATACCCTGGACTCGAAGAAGACATAGTAAAAAAAGCCCTAGACCAAGGCCTAGGATTCGTACAGCTAAGATGCCCAGAAACCAGACTCCACGGCATAGAAAGACTCCCAATGCCAAAAGACACTTACGACAAACCCAACATAAGAGAAAACTATCGAAAACAAGCAGAACAGGAAATACTCCAACTCAAGGAATTCGTAAAAAACGGAGCAGAAATAGTGGCAATAATTGGCGCAGAAGCCAGCCCAAGCTGCGGCATTCATTACGTGGCAAAATGGAAACTCGGAGTCGAGCCTAAGGACCGGAAATGGCCAGACACCGTAGACTTTGTGCCCGGAAGAGGCGTCTATATGGAGGAGATTGAGAAACTATTGGATGAAGAAGGTATCAAGCCGCAATGGATCGGTGTTCCGGGTGTAAGCATGAAGAAGGCTTTTCCAGAGATGTTTAAGGAGACGCTGGAGAAAATAGAGGCGTTATGAGCTTCTGAAACCATAGATTTCTCGGGCAACCTCTGGGCTAACTAAGCCGTTCAATATGTCTTCCCTTACAAGGGCGGGATCTCGTTTCTTTGGGTCCCCATATCCGCCTCCTCCGGGGGTTCTGATAATCAAGGTGTCTCCACGGTTTATTGTGACGGTGCATTTCGATGGTAGTTTGGTTTCCTTGTCTCCTTGTAGCAGAATATATTCTCCTGTGGCTCCACCGTGTCCCCCTGCTAATCCCCAAGGCTTGATCTTGTTACGCTCAGCCATGATGCTTAAGGTTGCTTTTTCGCTAGTTAGCGTCCAAACACGCTCGATACCACAGCCACCCCTGTATTCTCCAGGTCCACCGCTATCGGGTCTTAGCCTGTAAGCCTTGAACTCTAATGGAAGATAAGCCTCAAGGGTCTCGATGGGCGTATTCATGGTGT
>JAHLLU010000201.1 GCA_020444005.1 archaeon | reverse complement strand
AGTGCCTGTTTTTCTAGTGCAAGGTGTTTTTCCAGCGTCTCGGCTAGGGGTTTCTTGTCTTCTATGAATACTTCTTGACCTTCTATGATCTCTATGGCTGCTTCTAGTATGTTGATGTGACGCTGGCTGTCCAGTCTGAACATCTGCATTACTCGTTTCATGGCTTTATTATCCGAGTCTCTTTCCTGTTTCTCGTACAATCCAATGAGTTCTCCCTCAACCTTGAGTTGCCCTCGTAGCATCTCAACGGCTTCTTGTTTGGACTCCTGGTCTCTATCTGCTATCATGAATATTTGTGGGGAATGAGTTTATTTCAAGGTAATCTAAAAACAAGGTTACCTGTGGGCGTCAAGGAACGTATTGATGACTCTGAGTATTGGACCGGGTTCCCATGAATAACAGCCAAGATTATGCCCATACATAGGCATGTAGACATGATGAGCATCAGGTATACGCTCCAGCGCGTACTCAACTTCATCATCCGCCAGTATACCGCCCTTATCCATGTTCGCCTGAATCAGTAACACTGGGCACCGGATGTCTCGGATAAGCTCTGAGTCGTATCCAGTAGTTACCTCATCAAACACAGTGTCATCTTCTCCACCATTCGCCCAAGGATACAGTACCTTTGGGTCAAGATTTCTGAGATACAGCGCTTTATTGAGTACCGAGATATAATCCAGTCCGTCGCCATAGGTTCCGGGTTCACGCCACGGGATATTGATGGGCATATCGGCTACCTCTTGGACAAACTGGTTCAAGGGTACCTGTTTGTTTGCGAGTTTCATCCATCCACTCCAGAAAGTATGATAGTCTATCATTACCTTGCGTACCTTCTCAAGCTTGATGTTAGCATCACCAAAGATCAAGGCCTTTACCAAGTCGGGTCGTTTGGCCGCCACCATCAATGAGACCATTCCACCTAGAGCAGTACCATATATCGTGGTTTTTTCACCGATTATTTCCTCGATGAATCCAATTGTATCGCTGATGTGGTCAATGTATCTGTAAGGAGGATTGTGGCTTGATGCGCCATGACCTCTAAAGTCCAGTGCGTAGACATGGTACCGCTGAGACAGCCAAGGCATCAATGGCTGGAAGAATTGCCATCTGTCAGTCAATCCATGAAGAAATAGTATTGTTGGTCCAGCGTCTGGTCCCTCAGCGTAGTTAAGTGTGAGCTCGTCTTTTTGGTAGGTTTTCTCGGTTAGCATACTGGTATTGGCATAACTATGGTTGATAAAAGCTATTGCTCCCTGAACTCTGGCTCCTTCAAGATGAGCAAGGAAGCAACGCCACCGACGGCCATTAACGTCATGGCTATCTGGAATGGTGCCCGTATACTCATGTTCTGGTAAACCAATCCCCCGAGATAATTACCGCCACCATAAAGAATGCTCCAGCTTATCTCAAGCAAAGCATGATACCTACCACGATGCTTCTTGGGGCAGTAATCAGTAAACAAGGCAGTCCAAGCAGGCTGACCCACAGCCGCCGCCAAAGTAACCAATAATCTAGTAATCATCATACTGAGATAGCCACCGCTATGGATGAAGAACCAATACGAGATTGGCCAAGAGACCATTGATGCTTGTACGAATCTCACCCTGCCTTTCTCATCCGAAGGAGCGGCTACCACCAGCATCGTGATACTGTAAACTAGGGTTACTAGACTCATCACTAAGCCCCACTGGGACCCTGATACTTGTAGAGAATCTGTTGCATATGTTACGAAGTATGGCTCAGCTAGACCCAGTGCAAGTGTGAAAATAAAGTCTAAGGCGATGAAATTAGCTGCTTGCCGGTTCAAGCTAAGTAGAGTTGCTTTGAAGTCACTGATTAACTCAGTAACTCTATTTGTTTCCTGTGTAATTTCCTCCTTCTTATCTAAGGTTTCTTTGATGTATCTCTGCCTCATATACGCGGATATAGCGCCTAGCGTAAATACGGCGATATACCCCCAACGCATCGCAATTCTCAAGCCATATCTGTCCATGATCATACCGAATATTGACGGTGATAGCACACCGGTTAGGGTTGGTCCTACTCTCCAGAGTGCAAATCCCATTGAACGGTTATCAGGGGTAGTTGAATCGCTGAGCAGCGATGACATTGATGGTTGTCTTAGTCCCATGAATAAGGCCTCTAAAATTGCGGCTATCACTAGGAACCGATAGTCTGGAGCAAATGCTCTGATTAGGGCTACACAGGATAGAAGATAGGTCATTGTGTAGAGTATCTGTTTTCGTCCCACCTTGTCTGTTAGGTATCCTCCCAAGAGCATTGGTACGATCTGAACTAGTGCCTTGACACCTAGTATCTTGCCTATCATGGCGTAGTCTCCGCCAAGCTCGAGGACATATAATGCGTAGAATGGGGCAGTCATGTTTCCGGAGATGGACCAGAGCGCAGAGCTCACTACCATTACTCCGAGGTTTCCGTGCAATGCGGACTTGATTTTCTCAGTTAAATGCGACACATAAGCCACCCGTTGGTTGCTGTTGGTCTCAGTTATGGGAACATCTAGGGGCTGAGCTTAAAATTAGTTAACTCTGCTGAACATATGTTCCACGACCAGTCGTCTAAAACTTTGATCTGTTATTTAAAGATAACTAAAAGAAAATAGTGGAATCACAGCATTCGTCTTACATGTGACGCCATGCCACGAGTCTTCATCGCCTCAACAAATAGCAGCGAGTCGGCGTAGATACGTGCATCAATAGCTTCAAGAGTCTCTGGGCGCACTGATCCGATTCTTTGATGGAATAAACTCAACTCACGGATCGTATACTTTCCAAAGGTTTCTTCATCGGATACTCCTTCTTTACCGTATGTTTCGATTACCCACGTGTATATATCACTGTATAGCTCGGGTTCAAACAGCTTGAGAACATCAAATACTATGTTTTGCCAGTATGTCGCTATGTTGCCTTTGAGAATATCTCCATGAGGAAACATGGATTTGATGTACTCTAATGGAGTGCCTGTGATTCCATGTTGGGCGATCTTCACATCGCTACCCATATCCTTGAGAGCCTTCACAATGGCTTTTGACTGGTCTATATCTATTGATACTTGATTGGTTTGTACCCCATGTTCATCGTAGACGTTGCCATGTGTGGAGCCATTTGCGATAGCCAAGACATGAGGATAAACGCCTGAGTTATTCAGTGCCTTGATAAATACAGTAGCCTCCTCAGTGCTAGTAATCACCATGCCGTTACTATCCTTAACACCAATCTCCCCTACCTCAACCTCCAAACCATAGCTTCTATCACCCATCTGCTCATCGATATAGTGCGATAACTCGATTGTTGCATCAATATTGGGTTTTAACCGATCATAGACGGTCTCACCCTCAAAGTTGAACAAGTGTGAGGCATCAACAGCGAATGAAGCGAACCCTGACTCGACTTGAGCCTTTATCAGTTTCTTTATGTCTGCTATTTCTTCTCGGGTACCTGTTTTTACGGATATATGGTCGGCGTGGAGACTCCAAGCATCAAACTCTACCTCTGCTGCAATCTGCTTCATACGTGAAGCAAACTCGTCAATGTTGATTCCTATGTATCCATCACTGAGATTGCACTCTGCTTTTGCTATCTCGATGATAAGCGGTGAATTCGTATCTTTCGCTGCCTTGAATATGGCATGTGCTGTGAATGGTATGCGTATGTTGCATGCCGGGATTATCAGGGGCTTATCTACTAATGCTTTAAACATGGTTGAGCCAGATATTGGCTCGTATCGTGTTGTACTCATCTAGTTCATCAGCTAGCTGCGTTCGCCGGAGAACAACTGAAGCAAGTCATAGAACTGTGTCTCAAGTTTTCTGTTTACTCCAGTTGCTTTATCCAAGGTAACGGGTTCAATCTGGTTTCCCTTTAACGCAACCATATAACCGAACTTGTTTTCTGAGATCAACTCAACGGCTTTGACACCGAGACGGGTTCCAAGTACACGATCAAATACAGTAGGTGAACCACCACGCTGAATATGTCCAAGTACAACCGCCCTAGTAGGTACACCCATTCTTTCCTTGATCTCTTTCTCCAGATAATGTCCGATACCACCTAACTGTACATGCCCAAAGGCATCGACTTCCTTGTTGCGCAACGCAAGATCATCTTTCTCCTCAGGTTTTGCGCCTTCAGCGACAACAACAACTGCGTTATCTTGTCCTGAGTCAAATCTTCTCTGCAATGTGGCGCATACATCTTCTATGCTGAAGGGTACTTCAGGCACTAAGGTACAGTCTGCTCCACCAGCTAAGCCACCATAAGCAGCTATCCAGCCCGCGTGCCTCCCCATAACCTCAACAATCAGTACTCTGCTGTGACTCTCAGCTGTGCTTCTACACCTCTGAACCGCATCAACAACAACATTCACCGAGGTATCGAAG
>JAHLLU010000200.1 GCA_020444005.1 archaeon | reverse complement strand
AAAATTTCTTAACCAGAAAAATCTAACCCAGGATACATACCGGTTAGTTTCTACGTAACTATTTTATCATTCATTCCATGCCTACCTTTAATTAACAATGAAACGGGTACGAGAAGAACTGGGGTTCCTAAGAGGCAACCTCCTCGTATTGATAGCAAGCTACATGCTTTTCGGGTTAACCAGCAGCCTATTTACGCCCTTCAGAAGCCCTTACATCAGAGAACTAGGCGCTACACCCTTCATAATAGGGCTAATGGATTCAATTGGCAGCGCAATTCTAGCATTTATTAGGATACCGGGAGCATTCATTGCGGACAAGTATGGGCGGAGAAAAGTCATTGTCGTGTTCACATTTGGAGCAGCGTTGAGCTATGCCTTCTATCTTTTCGCATGGGATTGGAGACTCATCCTAGTAGCCATGATCATCTCAAGCCTTAGCCACATCTATCAGCCAGCCCTCGAAGCAATAGAAGCCGACTCACTGCCAAGCGATAAACGAGGCTTCGGGTACACACTCATCTGGCTTTTACCGGGAATTCCCGCCTTCTTTGGGCCAATCATCGCAGGATACCTAGTAGATAAACAAGGCATGCTCAGTGGAATGAGAACTGTATATGGTATAGTTTTCGTCGTCTCACTGGGGATAGCTACCATAAGATGGCTTTTCCTCAAAGAGACTATAGAGATTGATGAGCAGCTTGGCTCAAAGGAGCTTGTTTCTTCGATGAGGGAGTCTTTTAGCTCTATTCTGGATGCTTGGGGTGGTGTTGGTCGGGATGTTAAGATCGTAACGCTGGTATATTTGTTGATGAGTTTCGAGTACCCATTATTCGCGACATATTACTCATTATTTGCATTTGACCAAGTGGGAGTAACCGGGTTAGAATGGGGCATTATCACCACTATAGGCTCAGTAGCTATGATCATCGCCGGGCTATTCTCTGGGAAGATGATTGACTCTATCGGTAGGAAGAAATCAATTCTGATAGGTTACCTACTATCTACGCCAACACTCATCGCGTTCACCATGATAACAGGCTACACTCATATGATGATAGTCAACATCCTCTTCCAAGTTGCTACTGTGTTCTTTTTCCCAGCCCTCAACGCGTTACGTGCTGATCTTATTCCACAAGAGATGCGTGGACGTATTCTGGGTTTGATGGGCACCATTCGAAGTTTTGCCTTGGTTCCCGCTGGACTCATTTTTGGGTTTATGTATGAGTTGAATGCAAATTATCCCTATTACAGTGGTGTCTTGATTGAGTTAGCAACTGTATATATTATCATTCGATACTTAGTTGAACCCATAAACAAGACACCTGTTTAATGTAATTTATTCAAAACAGACTTGAGTTGCTCCCCAGTTGCACTTTCTATAAACAGGCTTAAATTTAGGCTAGGCTAATAATCATTCTATAATCCTAAACACTAGGACACATGAGGTAATAATATGAACACTGAAAAGAAATATGGACCATCAACAAGATGCGTACACGTGGGAACAGGCGCAGACCCCAACTACGGAAGCGTCGTAACCCCCATCTACCAGACCACAACATACTCAATCCCCAACGTAGAGGACCTAATCGCACTATACGGTCACAAGAAAACAGGTTACACCTACACAAGCACAGGTAACCCAACCCAGCGAGCAGCTGAAATCAAGATAGCTGACCTTGAAGGCAGCGAGGACGCCGCGGTCTTCTCAGCCGGAATGGCGGCAATCACCGCAGCCATCAACAGCGTTGTTGAGAACGGTGACGAGGTAATCGCCCAGAACGATCTCTACGGCGAGACCTTCAGGCTGTTCAAGACCATGCCCGAGAAACGTGGAATCACAAGCCACTTTTTTGATGCATCAAAGGTTGAGGAGATCGAGGACATGATCACAGACAGGACAAGTCTGCTTTACCTTGAGACACCGACAAACCCCTTGCTGAAGCTGGTTGATATTCAGAAAGCCACAAAGATAGCTAAGAAACACGGTGTAACAACCATCTTGGACAATACTTTTGCTTCACCCATGAACCAGCGAGCACTGGAACTAGGCGTAGACATTGTAGTAGAGAGCGCAACCAAGTCATTATCAGGACACCATCATGTTGTCTGTGGAGCAGCGGCGAGCACCAAAGCAAACATCCGTAAGATCAAGGGCATGAGAGGCGACTATGGACAGACACTGGACCCCTTCGGCGCATTCCTACTTATCACGGGCATGCAGACCATGGCTCTTCGTGTAGAACGCATGAACAGCAACACAATGGAGCTAGCCAAGATGCTTGAGGACCACCCCAAGATTATGCGCGTCCACTATCCGGGGCTAAAGAGTCACCCACAGCATGAGATCGCCAAGAAGCAGATGCATGGCTTTGGAAGCTTGATGGCTTTCGAGGTGAAGGGTGGAATACCTGCGATTACAAAGCTGTTTGACAACCTTGAATTAGTGAAGCTGGCGACCAGTCTAGGCGGCGTTGATACCATCTCGACTATTCCCTGTATATCCACCCACGGCGGGTTAACCAAAGAGCAGCAGCTAAGCATGGGCATCACAGAGAACCTGGTAAGAGCCTCCATCGGCATAGAGGACCCAGAGGACCTACTAGAAGACTATAAACAAGCCCTAGCCCAAATCTAAACCCGTTTTTTCATAGGGTTTATACTCAGCATCCCCAATGGGATGCCTATGACCGGCAAAGAGTTTGTTAAGAGGCTCTTGGAGGAGAAATTACTTCTTCCTCCCCTAGCCGGTTACACTGATTATCCTTATAGACGAATATTAGCCGAGTATGATGCTCCTTTTATCTGCACTGAGATGGTTAGCTGTGATGCAGTGGTTCGGGGAAACCCGAGAACCCAGCGAATGCTATTGATGCCTGAGGGGGCTCATCTTAACGGAGCCCAGTTATTCGGAGAAAAACCAGCCTCGATGGCGGCTGCAGCTGAGATAATCGAGTATCTTGGCTTTGACTATGTTGATATCAACATGGGGTGCGCCGTGAAGGCAGTAACCAGCAACGGTGCAGGGGTCTCACTTATGGGTGACCCCGAGAAAGCAGCCAAGGTTGTAAGACAAGTGGTTGAGGCTGTATCTATTCCAGTTACATGTAAGATGCGGCTTGGTGCGTCTCGAGGCGAGTTAAACGCAGTTGAGCTTGCAGAGATGCTTGAAGATGCAGGGGTCTCGGTTATCACTGTTCATGGACGGAGCGGCGAGAAGAAGTTTGGAGAGAAAGTAGATCTTAAGGCGATCCGTATGGTGGTTGAGGCTGTTGATGTGCCTGTTGTGGGTAACGGTGGCGTGTACGGTGGCGCTGATGCAGTGGTTATGATGGAGTCTGCTGGTGTAGACGCTGTTATGCCGGGAAGAGGATTGATCGGCAACCCATGGATCATAACAGAGATCAGATCCGCCTACAATGGAGTATCATATGTTGAGCCATCTCTTACGGAAAGAAAAACAACATGCCGCAAGCATCTAGAGTATCTTATAGAGCATTGCGGTGAAAAAGATGGGGTTTTAACCATGAGGCGAGTGCTGCCACGTTATTTTATGGGCGCTGTTCATGCCTCCGATTTGAGAATAAGAATGACCCAAATATCTACTCTACAGGATGCGCTTGAAGAACTTGATAAAATCGTTGAAACCGATGACAATATCATCTACATGAAAAACTAGACTAAGCCAATAGCTGTCAATATCGCCATCAACCCTGTGACGAGAATCAGTAGAAGGGCGATTCTTTTGAAAAGAGTCTCATCAACTCTATGTGAGAGCCAAATGCCGATGGATGCTCCCATGAATAATACTGGTACAAGATACAATGAGGATCTGATTAGCCCCCATGTGATTAGGTCTCCGTAGAAATACGCTGGAACAGTAGCTACATACAGACAGAAGAAATAGGCTATGAGGTTAGCCCTGAATGTCTTTTTCTCGACGTTCTGGTTGTTGAAGAATAGCACGATTGGTGGTCCACTTATAGAAATTGAGCCACCGAGTAGACCACTTAAGAGACCCACTGGGATACTTGCCTGACTCGTGTTCTTTATCTCCCATCTTAATCCCATGATTGATGCTATTGTGAAGAGGACTGTTACTACGCCAATCACGAGCTTGATGATCCTTGAATCCAGTGAGACCAACACATACGTACCGAAGATCATGCCAACGATACCCGAGACCACAAGAGGAACGATCTCACGATACCTTACATCCTGTCTCGCCTCATACAAGGTATAACCATCAAGGAACACGCTGCATATTGTGATCATAGGCACCGCAATCTGGGGCTCCAAGAAAATGGATAAGAGAGGTAAAGAGGTCAAAGCGAACCCGAAACCTGTCAACCCTTTCACTGTGCTGGCTAGGAGTATTATACCTGCAGCCAATATCAACGCATTAGACTCCAGCATAACCCACAAGGACGCCTCATTG
>JAHLLU010000199.1 GCA_020444005.1 archaeon | reverse complement strand
CTTGTTGACCGTATGGGCAGCTGGATCAGACTCACTTATCCATCAAAGGAGACCGAAATGGAGATTATCAGGGAGAACACTCCAGCATTCAGCCTACCAGAGAGCGCATTAGACAAGATATACGACATAGTTAACGAAACCCGTAACATGGGTAGCTTGGAGATTCCAGCATCACCGCGTTCAGGAATCTTCCTCACAAAGCTGGTAAACAAGTATATTGAGCGTTTTGAGGGAGAGGATGCTGCTATCAGGTTCTTTGCTCCAGCTGTGCTGAGCAAGGAGATGCGTGTTAAGGAAGAGGGTAAAACCGTTAACATGATCGTTGAGGAGATTGTGGAACAGAGGCTGGCGTAGGTGTCGGAAAACCGGTACATGACTTACCCGTTCCGATACGCCCACTGGTTTATACCCGAATTTATTCAAAGAATGCGTCGTAGCCGAGAATGCGAGGAAAAACCCAGCCCAAGACAGGGCATCAACATGGGAAAACTACTCCTACCTCCATATCTACGGCAAGGACACCTCACATTTAATGACCTTATCAACGCAGCGATAATCACAAGCCACGTAGAAAGCCAACAAATAGCAGAAAAAGTCGCAGCCGAGATACTAACCAATCTTGACCCAGATGAACCGTTACCCGATCCAAGTCTAGATGGAGACGATTTCCTCAGCTTACTACAGAAAGCGAGCCAAGAGCAGATAACAGTCTCACCCTACGGAAAAGGTCTAGAGAACGAGCTTGGAATGGCTGCACAAGAAGCGGAGTTCCAGTTTGAGAACTATACTAACAAGCCTGATATTGGCGTTGGTCCCGGTGAGGATGAGATCATCAAGACCGGTATCAGGTACCTCAAGGGAATCAAGAAGAAGGACGCCCGCAAGGTGCTGCAGGAGCTGCTTAAGGAGAAGCTTTTGAAGCTTGGACGAACTTTTGAGCGAAAAGAAGATTGGAACAAGAGCAGGAATCTCATGCCTTTCCAGCCTGGTGAGGATACGGATCTTATTGATGAGGAGCGTAGTCTCGATAATATTCTTGATCTTGGTAGAAGCATTGATGATATCAGGTGGGATGATTTCTTGATGAGGCAGCGTCAGAAACAGAAACGGCATATCGTTTTCATCTTGGATATCAGTAACACCATGTTCTACGACCTTGAAGGATTAAACAGCATCACCTATAGCGTGATGAGTATGGTTCCTCTCATCTGGGGACTGCGACGTGAAAAATACGCGTTGACACTCTACGAGTCTAACAGTCACATCATAAAGGACTTTTACGAGGAGGTAGACATGCTACCAATCGCTGAGGACCTTATCTCCATGATGTTCTGCACCACTACGGAAATGGAGAAAAGATACACTCATGGTTTTACGAGTATGACTTGGGGTGGAACGGTACCCGGTAAGAGCCTCAAATGGGCATATGACGAGATTACCAGCATCAATGATCGTAGCGATAGAATGGTATTCATATTCAGTGACTTTGTGTTGACTCAGCCCGGTGAAAACACTGAACAGAATAGTGAAAACTATGAGATATTGCAGAAGATGCTTGACCAAGGGGTCAGGGTCTGTGCATGTGTCTCTCCTTTGGCGAGAAAATCTATCTTCCGGCCATATACGAAACAGTCGCTGGCTGAGATGGAGCAGCTTGGTATCTTTATGGCTAATACTTATCGTCCAAGTGATTTCTTGGATCAAGCTAACGAGTTTATCAGTGAAGGTTAGCCAAAGGTAAAGCGTTCTCGTTTGTTGAGAATAATTTTTTCTTCCAGCCGTCGCTTTTTTTGTTGTTATTCTATTATTATAATAATAACTTGTTTCATTAATTATTATAATAGAGGATTACTCTCATGTTGCAGGTATTTCACAAGGGTTTTTCTCACTGATTGATGATAAATCACTGTCAGGAATCCCCATGTAAAAACCGGTTTTCCGGTTTAATCCTCTGAGAACGCGGCTTCTACTTCAAATCAAACTTAACAACAAAGAGTTTCCACCAAAAATATCATTGATAAAATTATTTGAAGAACAGGAATCACTTCAATTTTCTCATCTAACAAGGTTTTAACACGAGTTATTCTCATCAAATGATTGGCATCTATTCTCGGGTCATGCAGATGAGGCCACCGAACTGGCTTAATCTTGTTCCCATATTGGTTTCGGCTTCAACTATCATTGATTTTATGCCTTTGTTTTGCGCTATCTGAAGAAGTCTCTGTGTTCTGCGTCGATGATTGTACTGAAAATCCGTGGTTAATAGAATATACTCAGCTGAGCCATGGTCTCCATAGACCTCGTCCTCTACCTCTGTGAGGGTAAACTTGAGGGTATCAATGCCTTCTGGTGTTCCGAGGCGTTTTTCTAGTACGCTCATGACTCGTTTGACGTCTTCCCGAGACGCTTTCTGGATGGTGCGTTGTAGTCCAGATTCTTCTATGAGTTCAATTACGGCGTCGATGTCTGTGGCTGATCCTTCTACGTATTCTATTGTTACTCTGTTGAGTTCGTATCCTGCGATGAGCCAGCGTTGATGTTTTTCTATATGCTGGTAGAACGCTTCATAGTTTTTTACATCAGGTGAGGCTACGAGAACTGTTTTTACGCCTTGTTTGACGTTGCCTCGTAACTGGTCTATTATTGCCTCAAAGTAGTTGTACTGGTTCTTTTCTTGCTTTATACTTGTGTCTGGTTTTATTGATCTGCTATAGATGTTCCAGAGGCTAGCCTTATTCTTCTCTAAACCGATGAGAACGGCTACTGGGTATCCTCTTCTTCGTCTGCTCCTCGACACACCAAGGGTATTACTGTATTTGGTTTAAGGGTTAGGCTCCGTTGTCATTATGTACCCTAAAGGCAGTATTAGCAATGAGACCAATACAAGCAATCCGTACAAGGTGGCAGCGCTGTAATAATCAGCTACTGCGCCGCCGAGCAGTGGTCCTAGGCACATTCCTACGCCGTAGATGCCTTCATGGACGCCCATGGCGGTTCCTCTGAGCTTGTCTGGTGTTCTCCTGCTGATGAAATCAAGTACCACGGGCGTCATTATTCCTGAGCCGAGACCATAGAAGATCAATGGTATCGCAAACTGTATTCCTGTTTCCGCGTTTCTGACGAGGTACATGGCTGCCGCTAACAGTGTTGATGCTGTGAGTACGCTTCGCCATGTTCCCCATTTTACGAGTTTTTCAACATTGAAAAAGACGCATCCCCTGACTCCGTTTGTTATCGTGATGAGTAACCCGATTAGTGACGCTGATAACCCCACGGTCTTCATGTGCCCGGGGATTATTGCCATATAGATGCCGAGAACCATGGTGAAGGGAATGAGGGTGATATAACTCATCAACAGTGGACGTAAATCGCCTAGATTCCTAGTCTCTTGTATTGTTTCCTGCTTGAGCTCGATGCTGCCTCTGATGCTTGAGAGAATCAACCCAAGGCTTACTGCGATGACTCCCGCTGAGGCTATGAAGAAAACATCATACCCGTATCTGTTTGAGATCAATCCACCAAAATACGGGCCTACAGTGAATCCCAGTATCCACGCCATATTGTATCGTCCAAGAGACCGTGTTAGCTCCTGTCTTGGGCTTATCTCGCCTGTGAGGGTGCTTGCTCCTACCCAGAAGCTTGCTGCGGCTGCTCCTAGGAGTCCTCTTACTAGGATTATCTGGGGGATGGTGTCGGCGTATGAGAACAATATCATTACTATGGCTCCGAAAGCCGTGAATCCCATGTATAGTTTGATCTTCTCGAAACGATCCAGTGATCCACCTGCAACCAATGTGATGACAGTATAGACGAGGTTACCAACGGCTCCAATGAGGCCCAACTGTGTGTAGGTTGCTCCTAGGGTCTCGGCGTAAACCGGTAACAGGAATGTGCATGTGCCGAGACCTGTTGCTGTGAGGAATATGGTGGCGTAGAGGACCCTGAGTATTGCTCTACGTTGAGGGTCATCCATGTCATATGGATATATTGTAGATAGTTTTGAAGCTATCTAGTTTGAGATGTCCTCTTCTTTGATAACGCCATTTGATACGAGTTCTCTGCAAGCATTCACCTGAGCCTCCAGCACGTTAAATCTCCATCCCCGTGGGAAGAATGTGCTATCTGTGCCGAAGAGTATCTTGTGGCTTCCACCGGCTTGTATGGCTTTTCTGAAAATCATCTTCAAATCCAAGTCATATGGTAGATACTTCATCCAGCTGTTGCTGCCGCTGCTATCCATATACACGTTGTCGGTTTGATACTGCATCAGCAGGACCTCTCTGAACCATCCTGCTCCAAAGTGGGCTATTACGAAGTTTAGCTCAGGATAGTCTCGGCTCGGTACTTGTATGTCTATGGGGTTTCCGTTTCTGAGGTCTGCTTGTCCACCGATGGTGATGCCGAAATGGAGGAAAACCAGCATATCGTTATTTTTACAGGCGTCATAGACTGGGT
>JAHLLU010000198.1 GCA_020444005.1 archaeon | reverse complement strand
TCTTGATCTAGGATCGAAAAACCGTCTACCGCTGATTCAATGAAACCTGATAATCTTTCTCGGCTCTTTTTTAACGAGTCCTCATATTGCATTCTGTTGATGGCTAGAGCGTAGATATTTGCGATTCTTTCTAGTGCCTCAATATCTTCATCGTCATATGCAGTTTGTGAGTTTGTTAAACATATTTGTCCGACAAGTTGTTCTCCATGTAGTACTGGTACTGATAAGAAATTCTTGATGGGTATATGACCCTCAGGCAATCCTACCTTGTTTGTGAATTCATGATAGTTGTTTGTATAGTAGCCTTTTTTTGTGTTTAACGTATGTCCCCAAAGACCATCATATGTACCATCAGCATTCTTTGAAAATCTCGCTTGGAAGTTAGGTACATCACAAGCATCCATCATATTTGTGAGCGTATAGCCAATATTATCCCCAGTATCTTGTTCAATCATTGAGACGTATCCATGCTCGCTTCCAGTGAGGTATTTTACCTCTTCAAGAACTTGAGAAGTGATCTCAACCATATTTTTCTCTGGGTCTATAAGTTTGGAGAAAAGCCTTGATTCTGCGTATAATATTTCTTCGGCTTTTTTTCTTTTAGTGATGTCTGTGAATATTGTGATGAAGTGTCCTTTTTCAATGCTGTAAGCTTTTACGTGATACCATCGATTTAATGGCTCTGAATAATTCTCAAAGTCTCTTGAGCCTCCTTCAGCAGCTAGTTTTCCATATACGCCAATCCAATCAGCTGGATCAGTTGCTATACTTGGTAATACCTTAGTAACCTTTTCACCAATTAGACCCTCCCTCGGTATTCCAGTTAATTTTTCAAACTCATCATTAACTTCAGTGAAAATATAGTCAATAGATTTTTCATCAGCATCGTAGATGGCTTTGTGTCTTGCATAGGCGCCTATTATATTATTAAAAAGCAGTTTGTATCTTTGATCGGACTCTTTCAGTTCATTTACTGTTTTCTCTTGAATCGCTTCATAATCAAGAGCTTTCAGGGCGTATGCGATGTCTCCAACTACTTCTTTGAACAAAGATATCTCTTCATCTCCCGTCATGCTGGATGGAACAGCGGCTGTAAAATAACCAAAAATTTTTTCGTCATAACTTATAGCCATGCCAATAACAGCGTACCCATCTGGCCCAGAGTAAAGTGGGCAGCCTTTACATACGGTAGTTGGGTCTGTAAAAATTGTTACTTCCTCTGTGTCGAGTTTTTCGATACATGGATATTCATACAAGTTTTGTGCTTTGATTTTAGATAGTTTTGAATTGGTATCATATATTGCATCAATATCTCCGCGCTCATTTACGGTCATAATTCTACAATGGTTGTATCCTTTTGTCTCAATCATGAGGTCACATGTTTTTTGTAGAAGTATTTCTCTGTCTTTCTCGGTTACTATTAACTGGTTTACGTTTCTTATTGCTAAGAGAACGTCTTTTAGGTATTCGATGTGTTTTTCTTGCTTAACTTGTTCTGATATATTTCGGACTATAATTCCAACGCCTTCCCCAACCTTGAAAGCTTTAATATTATATACAAAACCGGTACCTGATGGGGCTCTAACACTTTCAAACTCAACCGGTTCCCCCGTCTCCACTACCCGCATATAAGCATCATATCTGCCATTTTCTCTGAGAACCGGGAACAATTCGTCAATTCGTGTCCCAAAAACATCCTCCGTAACATTCGCCCGATCTAACCAATTCTGGTTCGCATCGATGATCCTTAACTCATTATTCATTATCATGAATCCATCAGTAGCAGAATCCATGAACCCCTCCAAGCGATCATTAGCTCCACGAAGCAAAGCTTCATCTTGTTTATGCTCAACTATCTCGCCAATCAGCTTTGCCGATAACTGTATTCTCTTTTTCGCTGCAGAAATAATGTAATCGGGTTTAGAATTGTATTTTTGCGCTTCTTCTAGTAGCAAATCATAAGGTAGATTATATTTTTCCGATATCTCCATTATAGTTTCCTTATCTTGCGGGGGATCACCATAACCAAGATTAATCGAACCAATAGGCTCTCCATTTGCCAATATTGGTACCGCATACATGTGTATCCCGCCATTGCATTCAATATCAACTACCTTATTCTGCAGTATTGACTGTTCAGATGCATCTTTCCAGCAAGACTCATGACATAGCCATTTACCTGATTCAAGTGCCTCCTCGTCGTCTTCTGTATCACAGAGTTTTCTCGATGCACGGTCCATCAACCTGCACCATGAGGATGTGAAGAGACCGAGAGCATAGTCGCCGTTTTTTTCGTATATTGCGGTTGATGTTTCAAGTAATTCTTGGAAAAAATCAACTATTTCTATTAATCTTTTTTTTCCAACGGAGTCCAGTATTAGTCGATTTTTATTGAGTTCTGTTAGATCACCATAAGGCGGTGCATATGAGTCTCTAACTGGCATATTGTAGACATCATGATAGCCTAATATATAGCTTAGTTAACATCCGATAAATTTAGTGATCTTGTTTCAGATTTGTCATAATATATCCCTAAACGCCCAAATATGTAATCCATAATTATTTGATGCGATCAATATTGGGGTTTAAGCTAGACTCACATTGGACCTATTTCCTATTTACCATCATATTCTCATGGACCTTCTGGGGCGTGTTATTACTTCGGAGTACCAAACCTAGTTTTACACCCTATGGACCACTATTCTATCTAGGTGGATTTGCTCCTTTTCTCATCTCAATAACCCTAACTTACCTAGCGCAGAGTAAAACAGATGCAATTAATCTCCTAAAAAATACTCTAGGTTTCACTTCACTTACCGCCAAGGGGTTATTAATTATCCTCATTCTCTCAACTGCCTCAAACATACTATCCGTGCTCATCAGAAACCCTCCAAACACTCCATTTATCGCCATGGGTCTATCCCTGAGTAATACTATCCCATGGTTCACGTTCCTATTCATAGTATCAATAATAGAGGAAACCGGGTGGAGAGGCTACGCATTACCCAGATTACTGTCTCAATACAGTCCACTGGTATCATCGCTTATACTCGGGGCAGTCTGGGCAACATGGCACATACCATTATTCCTAATACCGGGCACATGGCAAAACGGACTCGGCTTCATGACCCCTGCATTCATCAGCTATATGCTCCAGCTACTCCCACGAACATACATCATGACATGGACCTATCTCCGCACGGGAAACAACCCGGCATCAGCAGTACTCTACCACCAACTCACAAACATGACAGGCGAACTATTAGACGTCACCAGTAGAGCCGACCTCACAAGATTCGCCATCGAGATATTACTCTCAATTATTCTTCTCCTGGTCTAAACTTGCTTCCGTTTATAAACCATAAAATCGTTCATAATATGATATATTTTGTTCACTAAGCCTCGTGTAGTAATCAGTAAGTGCATTGAGTTTGAACCCGTCAGATACAATGGACAGATAATCAGCAGCGACTTCGTCAGAGAACTCATCAAACACGTAGAAGCCATCCCCGTCTGCCCCGAAGTAGGTATCGGACTCAGCGTACCCCGCGACACACTTCGCCTTGTGAAAATAGATGAGGATATTCGACTCATTCAGCCAAAGACGCGAAACGATTACACTGACGAGATGAAGAGCTTCGCGGAACAGTTCTTCAATGAGCTAGGTGAGGTTGACGGCTTCATCATGCGAAGCAGCAGCCCAAGCAGCGGTATAACCCGGGTCAAAATATACTCAGGCATAGAAAAGTCGCCCATGCTAGGCTTCGGTAGAGGCATTTTCGGTGGAATGATACTGGAAAAATATGGAAATCTAGCCGTTGAGGAAGACCTGCGCCTCAAACATGGAGCAATACGTGAACACTTCCTACGAAAACTCTATATCTTATCCGATTTCAGGGCGGCGAAACAAGAGAAATCCATGAAGAAACTTGTTGATTTTCACACCAGAAACAAGGTTCAACTGAAAGCTTACAACCAGAAACAGATGAGAATACTTGGTAGAATCGTGGCAAATCACGAACACTATGAGACAGAAAAACTCTATGACCTCTATGAGCCAGTTCTATACGAGGCGCTGAAACGAGCCCCAAGATACACTAGCTATATCAATGTTTTAATGAACTCCCTTGGATACTTCTCAAGAGACCTGACTTCTGGAGAAAAACAGTTCTTCCTAAAGCAGCTTGAGCTGTACCGAGAGGGGCGGATTCCATTGGTGGTTCCTGTGGATATAATGCGGTCATGGATCATACGGACAGGGGAAAAGTATCTTGGTGATCAAACCTTCTTCAAGCCATATCCCGAGGAGTTAATGGATGTTGAGGCGATAGTGGAAGCGAGGGGAGAAAGAGATTACTGGAAAAACCTCGAATAAAATCCTAGACAGGAAATCTCCTCTAACCCATACGATAAGAGTACAAGTACCCTAGATGATCAAACAGGTACAAGTGGTCCCCAACCGCTACAGGCACA
>JAHLLU010000197.1 GCA_020444005.1 archaeon | reverse complement strand
GAAGAAAAGCTACCACGCATCAATAACGCTGTAGACCTCTACAACGTAGTCTCCGTAAAACACGTTATTCCCATGGGTGGCTTTGATTTGGAGTACATTGAAGGCGATATTTATCTCAGGTACAGTGATGGTGGAGAGATGTTTATTCCTCTTGGACCCGGAAAACCCGAGGAAACCTATGAGGGAGAAGTTGTTTATGCTGATGACAAGCGGATACTTACTCGTCGCTGGAACTACCGCGACGCTGAAGAGACCAAGATCACAGAAGAAACCAGAGAATTGGTGATGTTTCTCGACGCCTCACCCGCGATAAGCGTCGAAAAAGTAAGACAAGCCATAGAGGAGCTCAGAAAACTCTATGAAAAACACTGTAGCGGAGAATACACCACGGTAATAGCCGGAAAAGAAAACCCGGTAATAGAGTTGGGAGGCTAAGCCTCCACGTTATACTTGTCATAGAGCTTGTGTAGTAGTGTGTTTAGCTCCTTGGCTCGCTCCTCGGATTCACTTGGTTTCAGCTCTGGGCACTCGTAGCCTACTACTTCACGCATGTACTCGACGTTCTTCTCACAGAAGACGACAGTTCCATCCTCCTTGATCTTCTCGATGCCGTCAATCTTACCGCCCTCCTCGTTGATGCGAATCGCTTCCTCACGGCTTATACCCGGTAAAACCACTTTCGCACCGCTTCGGCCAAGCTGCGTTGGATAGCCTCCAGGTAGTCCCTCGACTCCTGTTACACAGGTATGAACCTCGTTAGTATCATAGTAGATCGCCAAGACATGCTTCAGGAAACTACTCGCGGTTCTCATCTGGTCTACAAGGGCGCTCTTATACTGTGTGACTACCCCGTAGCCTGCTTCTTGGTAGAGTTTTGTTATTCTCTTGTTTGGCCACTGGTCAGAGACATCCTCGCCGTCCACAATCACTTTCACATAGTAGGGGCCATCCATCCGTGCAGTGTAGTATGCTCCGTGGTGTCCAACACCATAAAGCTGTACAGACCTAAAGGGAACCTTCATGGTCCGTGCGATAACACGTTTAACACGACCTAATCCGAGATCCATGTTGCCGCCGCCACATGTGGGCTCTAATCCTAGTTTACTGAGTACCACGTTTGTCGCGTCAGGGAAAGCCCCGTTCACCACATTTGTCTCGATACCGGATTTCTTCACCGCAAGCATCAGCTTATGAGCCAATGTTAGGTGGTTTGGTAGCCATGGTCCTACTGGGCCCACCTTCTTGTAATCCTCTGGTGGTAGTAGTCTTGTTATCCACCATGAGCCGAGACTGGCTAGGTTGCATATGACTTTTGGTTGATGTTCCTTGAGGAACTCAGCTGTACCATTGATATCAAACAAATTGATACTTTCAAAGCTTAGATCGGGATAGAACCCAAAGTTGTGAGCCGTATGAAGCGCCTCTTCTACCTCAAAACGACCTTTTTCTTCATCAACGTCAGCGCCGATAACCTTGATGGGCAAACCCATGCTGGCTATCTGGTACATCATATCGTGACCTACGCTACCCGCAGATCCAATTAATAAAATGCTGTCAAGCATGACACATCTACTTAACTTCATATAATGATGATAAAAAATTTGAGATGAAGCCTACTTTGAGACATTATACTTGTCGTAGAGCTTCTTCAAGAGACCGTTTAACTCACGTGCACGTTCCTCGGACTCGCTGGGCTTAAGTTCCTTACACTCATAGCCTACTACTTCACGCATGTACTCGACGTTCTCATCACGGTACACCACAGTTCCATCATCCTTGATGCGCTCAATACCGTCACACTGAGCACCAGCCTCATTAATCTTGATGGCTTCCTCAAGACTTAGATCAGGAATAGTCACCTCAGCACCGTTTTCACCAAGTCTACAAGGATACGCACCAGGCAATCCTTTGGGTGCAGGTACACATTCCATCATCTCGTTTGTATTATAGTAAACCGCCAAGACGTTCTTCAGGAAACTCGCACTGGTTCTCATCTGATCAACCAAAGCACCTGCATATTGTGCGCTCTTCGCGTAACCTGCCTCCGCGTACATATCTCTAAGCTTGGTGTTCGGATACCGTTCTGTGACATCCTCGCCGTCAACCAGTATCTTAACCCAGAAAGGAGCATCCATGCGCTTCGTATAGAAGGCTCCATGGTGGCCCACACCGTATATCATAACACTCCTGTATGGAACACCTAGATCTCGGGCGATAATCCGCTTAAACCTGAATATACCCAGATCCATGTTACCTCCACCACAGACAGGAGCCATACCAAGCTTACCAAGCACCACGTTTGTCGCATCAGGGAACGCTCCATTTACCACTTTGATGTCTAGTCCAGTCTTCTTTATTGCCTGCATCAGCTTCATAGCCAAAGTCAGATGATTTGGAAGCCAAGGACCAATGGGGCCAATCTTCTTGTATTCATCATCAGGGAGAAGCCTCGTAACCCACCATGAGCCAAGACTAGCAAGGTTACAGACTACCTTTGGTTGAAGCTCTTCTAGTTTCTCGGCGGTACCCTCGATGTCAAAGAGATCAATCTTCTCAAAACTCAAGTCAGGATAAAAACCAAAACTATGTGCAATATGTAGACTTTCCTCAATCTCGAATCTGCCTTTTGTTTCGTTTACGTCTGAGCCGATTACCTTGATGGGTAGCCCCATGCTGGCTATCTGGTACATCATGTCGTGACCTACGCTGCCAGCTGAACCGATAAGCAATATACTATCCATTTTACTTCATTGATGAGTAGTTCAAGAAGTATTAAAAATTTCAATATCTATTGAATCATCAAAAATAGCCAAAAAAAGATACAAACCTCCACCAAGTAATAAATAGATTAAATCACAGTATTTTCATAATGCTCTCACGAAGAACCCTACTTATTGTAATGCTTATAGCGGCACTAGCACTGCCTGTAACTCATGCTCAAGAAACCACGCCAACATCTCTTGCTATTACAGTATACAGTGATGGGACCTCAAAAACAGTCTACAATCTTGAGGCAGACCCTACAGAAGTACGTGTAACAGTAGAACTCTTTGGACCCCCATATAGTAATCTGGTTATCCGCGATGAGGATGAAAACCCTCTCGGCTTTTCGGTAGAGGGAGCGAATGTGACCATCGACAGTATAGGCGCTTTTGAGCTAACTATTCAGTACATAACATCATCTCTTACAGCAAAATATGGTAGCCTCTGGGAGCTAAACATCACGGCTCCATGTGATACACGAATAACTCTGCCATCTGGAGCTTCAATAGTAGATTTCTTGACATTACCCACAAACATCGGTGCAATTGATGGCAAAACCTATCTCGACTTTGATGCTGATGATTTATCCATCTACTATGTATTGGGGTTACCAAGCATAGCTGTTGACGCTGATGAAGCCATCGAGACTGCAAGTGATTATATAACCGAAATGATTGCATCTGGATATCTACTAGAAGACTCAATATCGATTTTAGATCAAGCAAACAGCCTCTATACACAGGGTTCTTATCTTGAAGCAAAGATCCAAGCAGAAGCAGCCTTGCAAGCAGCTCAGGATACTGTGGTTGACGCAGATTCAGCTGAAGAGGCAATACAAAGAGCCGAGACAGCGATCAACGACGCTAGGGCTGAGGATAGAACCGTTAATCTAGGCGCTGCTGAGACTGCCTACTCTTCCGCGGTCGATCTCATTGATGAAGGCGAATATGTCGAGGCTTCAAACGTAGCTAATCAGGCTTATCAACTAGCATTACAGGCAGAAGAAGAGCCCAGTGGAGGAAATACCATGCTCTATGCAGGGCTACTCGTGTTATTATTGGCTGCAGGTGGTGGCGGATACATGTACATGCAGAAAAACAAGATGGGTGGAGATAGTACTGTTCCGCATATAAAGCAGGAAACTGAGATTGATCTCGATAAAATATTCAATGAACATGATTTAAAGCTTGAAGACCGGGAGGTTTTACGGTTTATAGCCGATTCCCAAGGAGAAGTATTCGCGTCAGAGATACGGGATCGCTTTGAGATGCCGCGCTCAACTACTTGGAGGCTGATTCAGAGGCTAAAAGAACGCGAAATTATCGAGGAAGTGAAGATTGGGAACCAGAGTCTTCTCCGGATCAACCCCCAGTATCACCGGATACCTGAATAAATGTTCCAAATCGTTCCGCCGTGTTCTTATAATAAAGCTAAGACTCTATTCTTGTTCAGTGAATAATCGATGAAGTTGAAAGTAATCTCATTAACCATCTTGTTAATATTACTCTTAGCTCCACTTGGGCAACTTGTTTACGCCCAGGACACAGGAGACGATGGCACAGGTGACGACGGTACTGGTGATGATGGTACTGGAGATACTGGCGATACTGGAGATGACGGGACCGGAGACGACAGCTCTGGTGATGATGGTAGCGAAGATGAAGGTGATGGTAACATTGACCCACTTGTCTATCAACAAATCAGAGAAACC
>JAHLLU010000196.1 GCA_020444005.1 archaeon | reverse complement strand
GCACTCCATTCCTTCTAGTTTATCTAGTGTCTCCAAGTGTCTAGCCACATCCTGAACCACTGGGATACGGTACTTGTCGATGACCCTGTCGCTGAAAACCGTGTCAGCACAGAAAAACACATCATCCAACAGTACACCGATCTGGTTGTAGCTGTGACCCGGTAGAGCAACGATCTCAGGTTCTAATCCTATGATCTCGGTTTTTCCGGGTTCAATTATGTGGGTTACTTTTGATGGCTTGGCTAATACGAACTTGTTATGCAGGTTTCTGATGGGGTAGGCGCCGTGGAATAGATATATTGGCTCCAGTAACGGGTTCTCGATTATCCCTGATTCGATGCTTGGAGCATAGACTTGTGCTTCGGTGTTTCTTGTTAGGTAGTTGTTACCACCGTTGTGGTCTGCGTGGCTGTGGGTGTTTATGATGGCTTTGAGAGTTAGTTCTTGTTCTTCGAGTAGTCTCAGTAGTTTGCGTCCATTGTCCTTGTCCAGCCCAGTATCAATGAGAACCGCCCTATCCTCGTTATGAAGCACGCCGATATTCACTGCGCCGGGTACATAACCTACATGCTCTGTTACTTCTACGTAATCCAATCCAGTCACCGAATGCTACAAAATACTGCTTTTAGAGGTTAAAACCCTCTGGTGTTTACTTGTGGCGCTTGATCCTGTCCACTTTTCGCTCGTTTCTTCTGTAAGCGAACTTTCTTGTAGTGCTTATTTTTGCTCTATAGAATTTCTTGTTGTCTTCTGAGTCGTCGTCGATAGTTGCATAGTAGTCTTGGTAGCTGAGTTCTTCTTTATGTAGCTGTGTTATTGCTTCGTTTAGCTTTTCTTTTCGTTCATCGCTCTGGGCTTCATCAAACTTTTCTGAGTATTGCCCGTATGCTGCCATGAACTTAAAATCCATGTCGTCGAAACTCATTTTCTTAACTGATTCACTCATAATCTTCAGTCCGGATAACGAAATAACCCCACAACAGCATTTATGGCTTCTGATCAACGTTTCTATTCTTTTAGTGCAAATGTTCAAAAACAGTGCTTCATTACTCGATATTGATTATTATGGATTCAAACACATTATTGGTGTTAGTAGTTGATGGTGGACTTGTATTATTCTTGTTATACGCCATTTTCACCTCAAACCAGAAAACAGCTTCTCCAAAAAAAGAGAAAGTTGCAGTGAAACCAGAAGAGATTCTAAGAGAAAGCAAACCTGAGCCCAAACCGAAACCAGAACCAACCCCAGCACCCGAACCAGAACCAGAGCCTGAACCCGCTCCTACTCCTGAACCGGTACCTGAACCAGTTCCAGAACCCGAGCCAGAGCCTGAGCCAGAAACTCCTATGGAGACTGAGGCGAGACCGAGAAGAATCAAGGTAATTGACATAGAAGGCATAGGACCAGTATACTCCGAGAAACTCAACGAGCATGGCATCAATTATGTCGATGAGCTATTGGACGCTGGAGCCACAAGAGCCTCACGAGAAGAACTAGCCGAAACCACAGGCATCTCACATACGCTCATCCTTGAATGGACAAACCTCGCTGACTTGTTTAGGATTAAAGGAGTAGGCGAAGAATGGTCTGACTTACTTGAGGAAGCAGGAGTAGACACTGTTGTTGAGTTGGCTCAGAGAAACCCGGTGAACCTTCACTCGGCACTAGTAGACATCAATGAGGCAAAGAACTTGGTCCGAAGAACCCCGACCCTTGAACAGGTAGAGGACTGGGTTGAGCAAGCCAAGAGCCTGCCCAGAAAAATAGAGTACTAGTTACTCTACTGGAGCCATTCCCTGACCGTAACCCCAGAGAACCTCGTCTCGGAGTGCTTCTCTGATTATTTTCTTCATGTACCAGAACTGGAAAATCAGTTGACCAATAAGCGCTACCCACCCTAGGTCCCAGCCCAGCCATCCCTGCCAACCATTCCACATGAAATGCATGAAAATGGCTACCACCATTCCGGGGATTAGGTCCGAACGCTTCAGGTATCCGCGCTGAGTCTTGGCGATTGCTAGCCATAGCCCGGTGGTTGCTACCCATACGCCGTGTCCCCAGAGGAGGAATGATCTGAGTAATAGTAGCTCTGGTCCGCCTACCTGTGGGTTTAGATAGTAGATGAAGTTCTCCATGGCGAAGAATCCCATTCCTGCTGCGAATCCATATACGATTCCGTCCAGTGGTGTGTTGAACTCTTTGCTGAACTGTTTACGGGTAACCAGATAGTAGAATCCTAGTGCCTTGAGGGGTTCCTCTGTGAATGGTCCGATGAGTGCTGCGTTACCGAGTGCAGCTTGGAATATTGGACCGATTAAATCGTTTATTGGTGCGGCTATGATTCCACAGGCGACCCCTGAGACAAAGATGAATACTATGAACTTGAATGGTTCTTTCTCGTACTTGTCTGTCCTGTAGATGATTATGAGGTAGATGAGTGCAACGCTGTAGGTTGCGAGGAAGTAGAACAGGTTACTGTTGATGATGGCGTAGGCTTGTCCACCGAAGAACAAAGCATAGAAACCAACAAACAAGACAGCCGAGACCAACAACAGCTTCATGTTGCCCATTATGCCAACAGGGTCCATCTTTTCATAGACCGCGTTGGAGACCTCAGCCATAGGCGCCCTTGGCGCGAAGAGGTTCATGAACGCCCGAATCAGGTTATCTCCTGTGCTTACCTCTATGCTTTGAAGGGTCTCAGGTTGAGGCGTGTATCCTTCTGTTGGTGCAACCGGTGCCTGCATTGGGGCTGGTTGTGGTTGTCCCATATTGTGGTATGGGTTTGGTGCCCCGCATACTGTGCAGAACTTGTGTCCCGGGTGTATTGGTGTGCCGCAGTTTTGGCAGTGCAGTTGCTGGGGTATCTGGATGGTGGGTATTGGTTGTTCTTTTTGTTTGCTTGTGAATCCCGCTATCACTACTATAAGCGAGACTACGCTAAGTATCGGTATCCCGGCAACAAAGTAGTCGAATACGAATAAGCCGATGAAGAGACCAACTATACCCGCTATGAGCATATTCTTTCTCATGATAGAACAATTCAGGTGAATTATCATAGTTTAAAATATTTTCCAATAACCGGGGACTTCCCTATGCTTTTATTCACCAAACCCATCTACCCCATGCATTGTTCAGATTCATGCTAGCCTCACTAGAACGATACAGCGACAGCGTCTTCCGTACTCTCTGCTATAATCATGGTGCGGACCTAACCTTCACCGAGATGGCGCATGTAGGTAGTTTTCTGAGGAAGAACAAGGGTTCTATGGCTAAGATTGCTGTTAAAGACACGACGCCTGTACAGATCCAGTTATTATCCAGCAATGAAGGCAAGCTTGATCGTTTTCTCAAGGATTTCAAGACTTTTGAGGGCTTTCAAGGCTTCAACCTGAATCTGAGTTGTCCAAGTAAAGATGTTATCAGACAAGGGAAAGGGGCTGCAATGGTGAAACGAGCAGCCAAAACCATGCGTCTGGTTGCATTGATACGGGATTATGGTTACCCTGTTTCAGTGAAGATACGTCTAGGTTTGAATAGCTTTGAGAAGAAAAACAAGCTATACCTGAATAATCTAGGAGGTGTGGACCCTGATTTCTTCGTTGTTCATGCTAAGCATGCTGCACAGAGTTCCGCTGAGCCTGAGGATTACTCTGTTTACCCTGAATGTGTTGAGGCTGCAAGGGGGATTCCAGTTATCGCGAACGGTGGTATTGATACATCTGAAAAGGCTCGTTCTCTCATGGAGATGGGTGTGGGGGGTGTTATGATGGGTCGCCCTGCGTTGGGGTATGCTGGGGTGTTTGATTTATACCGGAATGAGTTGGGGTTCAATGATCCCCCTAAGCCCTTAACTGATGTCGCTTCTTTGAAGCATGAATATGATGAGATCTATGAGCAGATTGGGGGCGATGAGAGGTATCGTGAACGCTTTAGACGTGTTGTTGACCGGAAAAAGCCCAGTTATTAATGTTAGAATAACTGGTGTTTGAGTCTGTCTTTTCTTTTCCCAAGCTCATCAAATAATACATCGTATTCGTTGAGGAGTAACTCATAGGATTTGAGGTATTGTTTCGCCTTGGGGCTGTTCCTGCGGATGTCTTCCAGTTTTCCCATTTCATCTGGGTTTTCCACGCGGACAACAGCTTTTCCGCCTATGTTTTTCAGGAGTCGGGTGTATTGCTGTATTTTTTGGTATCGTTTGCTCTTGCTGATTTGAGTCATCTTGTCATCGATCTGCATTATCTGCATGAGCGCCGTTGTCCTCTTAGATGTCATTAATATAATATGTACAACAGAGCTAATGAACCTATGCAATTTTTTACACAAAAAGGCATCAAAAACGTAACTTGACAAGCTACACGTGTCAGACAAAATCAATTCTTCCAACATAAGCTACTAACCAATGATCCATTCCCTCGCAAACACCACAAAAAGGGGAGGGGAGGGGGGTACGCCCATAAAACCCGGAAACCGCTGCTTTTAACGAATTCAGCCCCAGAACAGCCCAGAA
>JAHLLU010000195.1 GCA_020444005.1 archaeon | reverse complement strand
AGAACGGGTATATCGTCCTTGAGAAATACTATAACGGTTACAATGAGACAGCTTCTCACATTATCTATAGCTGCACGAAGAGCGTTGTATCTACCATCTTTGGTATTGCATATGAGAAAGGAGATATACCAAGCCTTGATACCAAGCTGCTTGACATATTCCCGGATTATAACCCAGCGAATATGGATGAGTGGAAAGAATCAATCAACCTTCAAGACCTATTGGTGATGTCAGCGGGTTTTGACGCTAGAGATAGCTGGCTCTATGAATGGGAAAAACTCAACGATCTTCATGATGCACAGGATGCTGTAGGGTATACACTGGACTTGCCGATGGCGTTTGAGCCCGGATCAAGATTCGAGTACACTAACGCGGTAAGCCACTTACTTAGCTGCATCATCACGGAGAAGACAGGTGTATCTGCAAGAGAATACGGTGAGGAGTACCTCTTCGGTCCCCTTGAGATAACGGTTGACAAGTGGGATACGGATAATCAGGGAAGAAACTGGGGCTACAACAGGATATACATCACCCCCAAGGATATGGCGAAAATAGGTTACCTGTTCCTGCATGAGGGAGAATGGGACGGAGAACAGATAATCAGCAGTGACTGGGTGGAGGAAGCCACCCGGCATAGAATCGACGCAAACATCTTAGAAGGATACGGGTATCAGTGGTGGGTAGGGGAAGGCTTCTACGCAGCTACAGGATATATGGGACAATTCATTTTCGTCTACCCTGAACATGATCTGGTGATTGTTTTCACTGGTGGAACTGATATGACATATGATTACTCGCTGCTGCTACCTGAGCGGTTTATAATCCCAGCCTTAAACTAGTCTTCAGCATCTAAGGCAGCGAAAATTCGCTCGATTATCTCTTGTTCACGACGCTTATTCAGAATCTCGTGCCAATAGAGTTGACTGCTAGCAACAAGAAGAGCGCCCATTACACTTACCTCAGTTATAAAATCGCTTAAAGCCATTAATCCGGGTCCAGCACCCAAAAAGAAAGGGTGAACATGCTCAAAGGTGGTCATAATGAGCCCAAACGCGAATACCACGTTGAGTAGAATCAAACCACCTGAAAGAAAGAAACCGGTCTTACTGTAAGCCCAATTGGTCAGGTAGACGAGGATCAACGCGATTGAAAGCAAAATGTAGGCGGTTCCAAAGAACCCCAGTCTACCTATTGGTACTCTGATGAGGTTGAGTATTACGAATAATGCCTGTGTTAGGCTGTTGTAGTTGCTTAGGAACCTGAATGGGTCAGACTCGTTTCTCCACAGGTATAGCCAGCTGAAACATATTGTGGCTGGAACGACTCCGAAACTGATGAGTTTCAAGTAGATATAGACCCAGATTTTTTCCAGGTTTTGGCTGAACATCATGAAACCTGATGATACCAAGCTGAAAGCTAAGATTGCTGAGGCATTACGAAGATAATCCTTTCGCACAAAAGAAGTTTCAGCTTAGAATGTTATAAGAAGTTGCACTCAGAGACGACTAGCCACAAGGCTAACAGCCTCCTCAAGTGCCCTTGCAGAGGTTAAAAGACTCATAGATGGGTTGATGATACTTACAGCGTTCTCAGGTAGCCGGGGAATATGTATAAACCCAGCCGGAGTGTCGAGTTCTTTCTCAGCCAAATAATCCATTAAGTGATAAAATACCAGATTACAGCCTTGAGTACCGGCGGAGTTGCTTATTCGGGCGGGTATACCGGTCTTTTTGATGGCTTCTACTATGTCCCTGATGGGTAGGGTTGACCAGTAAGCTGCTGGACCAGTGGGATTCAGAACTTGATCAAGGGTATCGTAACCAAAATTAGGTCCACCATCAGCACTACCAACATTAATTGCGACGCGTTCAACGCAGATATCAGGTGCCTTACTTGATACCCCAGTTGCTATTACTGCGGCTGGTTTATGTTTGTCAACTAGTCTTCTGATAATATCCTGTATCTCTTTGTATCGCATTGGGAGTTCTTCGACTGCTACCTCGTAGCCATTGTAGTCCATGCCTTCTAGTAGTTTGCATGCTTCTAGGCTGGGGTTTCGTTTAAAGTCGAGAAATGGCTCGTAGCCTGTGAGTAGAATAGTGCCTTTCAATGTTGGGTGTTAATCATTGCATTGAGTATATTGTTTTTGGGATAAGCTTCATAACTACCCATTAACGGGTTAATTCTATGCAGTATACGGATCTTATCGGAACAATCATAGTTGGTATCATTGTACAGGCACCTGCTCTATGGCTTGCAGGCAGATTCATCGTAGGCGCTGAACGGGCAAAGTTCATGGACGCAGTGTGGATCACTGTCCTCGGCTCGGTGTTGAATGCTGCTATAGCCATGTTCGTGGGAGGAGAATTAGCTGGGCTAGTTCAGCTCGTGGCTTACCTGTATTTAGTGAAGAAATACTATGAGACTGGTTGGGTGAAGGCTTTTATCGTATCCATCTTGGCTGTAGTCATCCTAGTGGTGGTCATGATGGGTCTCGCTATGATCGGCATCGGTATCGGAGCGGGTTATGGCTTTGGAGCTCCCCTTTAAGCCTCTTTTTTATTGAATAAGTTCTTATCATAAGGCGCCATATTTTTCTTGGATTAAATTGATTTTCAGTACAGCTATTGTGGATAAATGGGTCGAGATATGGAACAACTATAACCTAGACAAGGTACGGGAATTGTTCCTTGATGATGCGAGAGTCACATACTTCAGCAGCGAGAAACAGGGACTCATCAAAGGCATAGATAATCTCGTTGAGCATCACAGAGAGTTCGGGTTTGTTGAAGGTGGAAAAGATAATGGCAACAAGCTTTGGCTTGAGGATGTTGAGGTGGAGGAGTTTGGTGATATGGTTTTGGTGAAGGCTGACTGGATTTTCCAGCGGAAGGGCTCAGATAAGCAGCAGCGTGGACCAGTTACCATCGCTTACGTTAACGAAGATGGTTACAGGATAGCTCACGCTCATTTCAGCAACTATTAGCACTCTTTTTATCATAGCCCCTCTTTGTATCCAGAAAGTGATCAATATTTCCCAGAACCGGTAAACCCGTTGATCACCCATAGGTATGGATAGAACAAGCATGAGTGAAGACACTGGATTCCTCTCAAAACAGATGCACCCATATCTAGTAATATTCAGCGGACAAGCCTTCAGCCTATTCGGAAGCCGACTTGTTCAGTTCGCTCTTGTCTGGTACCTGACATCCCAAACAGGCTCAGCGCAGGTACTAGCCACAGCAAGCATTGCAGCTATAATCCCACAGGTAGTGCTTGCTCCTTTTGCTGGAGCGTTTGTTGATCGATGGAACCGTAAACGGGTAATGATGGTTTCTGACAGCCTGATTGCTGCTACTGTGCTTGTTCTCGCTGGGCTTTTTGTTATTGACCGAGTTGAGGTCTGGTATATCTACGCCGTGATGCTCATCCGTTCAACTGGCGCAGCTTTCCAGTGGCCAGCTATGCAGGCATCAACAAGTATGATGGTGCCTAGAGAACAATTACCAAGAATCGCTGGTCTCAATCAAAGCCTACAAGGCCTTGTTTCAATCGTTGCTCCCCCTCTAGGTGCGGTTCTATTGGAGATGTTTCCCATTGAGTATGTGATCGCTGTTGATGTCTTGACTGCAATAATAGCGGTAGGCCCCCTAGTGTTTATCGCTGTTCCGCAGCCTGAGCGGAAGGACTTGAGTGCGAGAGGTGTTTTGTCTGATATGCGGGAGGGTTTCAGTTGGATATGGTCAAAGAAACCTCTCGTTCAGATAATGATGATCTCACTGGTGATCAACATGGTTACCAACCCTGCTTTCTCCCTCTTACCCTTGCTTGTTACGGATTACTTCAACGGAGGAGCCATTGAGTTAGCTTGGATACAGTCAGCGAATGGCCTAGGGATGATCCTAGGTGGTTTGGCGCTTGGGGTATGGGGAGGGTTCAAGAGTAAGAGCAAGACAGCTTTCTCTGCTATTACTGTTGCAGGTTTAGGGCTTCTTGGTTTCAGTCAGACTCCGGGTGGCTTGCTTTGGCTGGGTATCTGTTTTGTTTTCATCTTCGGTTTCATGAACTCTATTGGTAACAGTAGCTTCATGACTGTACTCCAGACGATGATACCCCACGAGATGCAGGGAAGAGTATTCACTCTGGTTATGGCAACTAGTATAGCTGTGGCTCCCCTTGGATTGACTATCGCGGTCCCAGTAGCGGAAAAGCTTGGGGTGCGTTCATGGTTTTTGGTATCAGGTTTTGTTATTGTTGCTGGTGCGTTGTTTGGCTTGTTTTCTCCGGGGATTAAGAGTTTTGAAAAATCTCTCAGTGAAAGTGAAGAATCTTAACTAACCAAACACTTGTTTGATGTATGAAGAGGATCAAGCTAGGGAGCACAGATGTAGAAGTATCAAGACTCATCTACGGTACAGAGCCCTTCAACTTTAAGAAAGGACCAGATGGAAACCGCACACAGGGAGATAAGACCCAAGAGGAAGGCGGACAGATTCTCAAGGGAGCATTGGAGCTTGGGGTCAACACTTGG
>JAHLLU010000194.1 GCA_020444005.1 archaeon | reverse complement strand
TGGTCCATTTACTGTATTGGATAATCGTTTGAGTCTGGTCTCAGTTGAACGCAGCCCCCGAATGGCATTCACCATATTTCCAGTCTCTAGCTGGGTATTAGAGTCAGCCAGTTTCATTTGTAACTGTTCAAGTTCTTGTAATGCTACTGCAGATTGGGTTGGTCTTACTGATTGTAGCTTCTGGAACGTATCGATATATGCTTCGACTCTTTTCTCAAGAGCTGATTGATAATTCTCTGCTAAACGTTTTGTAACCTCTGCCTGTCTCTGACGTAGAGATTCAAGCCTTTGACTGACCATTCTCTTGGTATCTACGATCTTGTTCTCGGCCTCCTCGACGTCACCTTCTTCTAGAAGATTTTTTGCTTCGTTTATCCTGTTTCGGAGTATGTTTAGGTCTCTTTCAAGTACGTCTACGTTGAGCCCCTGCTCAGCAAGTCTCTGAACTGTGACATTGATCTGGTTGTATTGTTTATTAAGCTGGTCCAGTTGCTCCTGTACCCTATTGCGGGTTTCCTGTGGATCAACAGGCGGCTCAACAGTATCACTATAGTTGTATGCTACGACTTCTCGGAAACGGTTCATGGCTTCCCTTAGTTCGGTCTGTGCCTCGGTATAATTCTGGTTATCTATGGCTTCAACAGCTGCCTCAAGGTTATTTTTTCCCTGTTGATAGTGGGTTCTTGCTTCCTCTGGGATGGGTTGTCCCTGTCTTCTTGCTTGTATTAGTACTGTTTCTGCTTGTTTCTTGGCGTTTAAGACGAGGGTTCTGATTGTGGATACCAGCTGTTGTTGACTCATCTTGGAGACAATGAAGCTAGACTCAGAAGATTCTCCATTTACTCTTATTGTTACAGTATAGACGTCGATCGCTGCGTCTTCTGGTAGCTGATATTGATGTGTGTAGAGCCCAGATTGGTCGGAGGTTATGTTGAAGGCATCAATCTGGGCACGTGTATTCGAGATAACAATGGCTACTGTTGTAGTGACGGTGGTTTGTCCTGTGATAGTGACTGCATCACCGGGCTGTACCACGGGCGGAGTTACTGTGGGCTGAGCGAGAGAAGTGCCCACTAGCATTGATGTCGCCAGTATCATGGTTAAGAGGATTATTGCCTTCTGCTTCATCCCTTTCTCACCTTGACCACTATACTTGGCGGTATTAGAGGAACCTCGTGAAACCATTTGGAACAAGTGTTTCGCCATCATTGCTTCCTCCTGTACACTGGTTTGATGTTGATGAGGCTCTGACCACCTACTTTTCGCTCATCTACTACCTCAAAGCGTTGGAGCCTCTGCACCATTCGCCACGCACTTGTACGTGGAATATCAAAACGTTCCCTAATATCATATGCAAAGGCTTCTCCATCATTCTCCGCGAGGTATCTGAGCACTTCTCTGTCTTCGATTCTGAGTTCTGGGTGCTCATCGAAGAGGCGTTCAAGGTCAAACTCGATACGATCAGACTCTGAAGTGGATACAGGTTTCTTCTTGGTGAACATGTATACACCGACGAGAACCACTACAAAGGCTATACCTGCAATAAACATGGTATAATCAGTGGTTTTTGAGGCACTGACAGCTGTCTCCAATGCCTGATCAGCAAACATGGACGCCTGATCATAGTCTCCAGATTCAAGTGCTTCTACAGCTGAAGCATAGAGCACCTCTGCTTCATCAAGCCCATCTGTACGTTCAGCTTCTCTTGCCGCGTTTATCGCAGCGTCAGCAGCAGCTAGCTTGGAGTCCGCTGTTTGTTTTGCCTCGACCAGCGTGTTTACGGTAGCTATGGCTTGGGATGCTTTTTCCTCGGCTTCAAGATACGAGCCCTGTTGGTAAAGGCTCTCTGCGTTGAATAACAAATACTCTGCTTCTTCGACTATTACGCCAATAAGTTGAGCGGATTGTATTGCTTCCTTGGCTTCGTTTATCGCGTCCTCTGCGAGGGTCTCAGAGTCGATGATGTTTACCGTGTAGGATACCTCGATGGGTCCAGCGGGCATTATGATCTGAGTTCTATCATCCACTGTGTCTATTTCCAGTGGGATATTGTTGAGATTAATGATTGTGGCGCCAGTTGGGAGAAATATCTCTGTACTGATTGGGGAGTCTAATTCTAGGGACCAGATTATCCCCGCTTTACTTGTCAAATCAGGGGTTAGATAAGTCAAGTTCACCAAAGAGGACCCCAAACTATAGACGATTATCTCATCACCCTCAACATATTCAAGGGGCAAACCGTCTTCATTCACAATAAACAGGTTCTCGATGTTATCTCCGAGCAGAGTTATGTTTGTCTGGAGGCTGGTGGCTTCAGCGGGGAAAAGGTAAGCGATACTAGTCACGCCGTCACTCTGAATATTTATCATCATTTCTTGGGGAGTGGATGCAGCCCAAACTGGTTGGACTTGAATAATGAGAGCGAATATCATGAAAATAGCTAACTTATCCCTCATTTTCACTCCCACACAATATTTGACTCTGGTTACATGGATATGAGGCTTATCCATCAAAAGTATATGATTATAAAACCTCGTTCCAGTAGAACTTTGACGAAAGATGAACGAGAAAAAGATAATTTACTACCCAGAAATAAGCGAAGAAAACACAGAGAAAACACTAAAAGCAGCAAAGGAAAGAGCCGATGAACTAGGCATCAAAAACATAGTTGTATCATCAACAAGAGGTGGTACAGCACTAGCCACACTAGACGTATTCAAGGGCTATAATGTGGTGGTTGTAACTCACGTTGCTGGCTTCAAGGAGCCGGGAAAGATCGAGATGAGCGACGATACTGTAGCAGAGATCAAGAAGAAGGGCGGAAAAGTTCTCACAACTGTACACGCTTTTGGCGGCGTGTCCTCTGCGATACAGAAAAAATTTGATACAATGGAATCAGGGCTACTCATAGCGAATGTGCTCAGGATGTTCGGTCAAGGCATGAAGGTAGCGTTTGAGATAATCTACATGGCTGCAGACGCCGGATTATTACCAATGGATGAAGACGTGATCTCCATAGCTGGTACCGGAAAAGGAGCAGACACAGCAATAGTAGCGAAACCCGCTCACAGTGGGAACATGTTTGATCTCTATGCCAAGGAGATCATCGCTAAACCAACTACTCGTACCTATTAGGCAGAGTAGACGGTGAATCTCTCTCTTTTCGCCTTACAGATAGGGCAACGCTCTGGAGGCTCTCCCTCCACAGTGTAACCACAAACCTCACAGACACCAACATCATCAAGATCAAGGTCATTATCCTGATCAGCGGCATCCTTTGCTCGCTCAAAGAAAGCTGCATGGGTTTTTTCTGCTTCCCATGCGAACCTGAAACTGATCTCTGCTCCATGTTCCTTCTGTAGCTTTGCTACCTCCATAAAGGCTGGGTACATCTCATCAATCTCATAATGTTCGCCGTCGATACCATTCTGTAGATCTTCTACAGTGGTTCTGCTCCCAAAAGCGGCATCGGAAAATGTGTGACTACCTCCCATCTTCTGAATATACTTATAGTGATTTGTGGCATGCACTTTTTCTGCGTGTGCAATCGCCCTGAAGAGCCTAGCAATATTATCATATCCGCTTTTCTCGGCTCTTTCTGCGTAGATCATGTATCTCATATGGGCTTGGCTCTCACCCGCATAGGCACTGATAAGATTGCCCTCTGTCATTGGTCTAACCATAATTATCACATGAATCTCGGTGCCGTGGTTTTTAGAAGTTATCACTCATTAGATGTACTCAGGGAAAGCCCCGCTATGGGACATTTTATCAACTTATTACGCTAAAGCGTAGAGTAGTGAATTGTTTTGAATGAGATAAGGTTCCATGGAATGGGAGGACAGGGAGCCGTAATGGGCGCACTAATGCTCGCAGAAGCAGCATTCAATGAAGGAAAATACGCCCAAAAGATTCCTGTCTATGGAGGAATGAGACGAGGCGGAGACGTCACAGTCTTTCTACGCCTCGATGATAAGCCTATCAGGCGGACATCAGGCATCTATGAACCAGATGCCGTGATTGTGCTTGACCCGACACTAGTAAAGCACCCGCCAACGCGAAGCGGTTTGAAGAAAAACGGGGTAGCCATAGTAAATGAAACAGTAAAACCAGACGAGATTGACTTGGGAGTTCCTCTAAGCAAGGTAGCTACTATTGACGCATCAGCGATAAGCGCAGAGGTCTTCGGGGTGAGGGCAATCCCCATCGTGAACACTATCATGATGGGTGCAATAGCCAGGGCAACAGACTGGGTGAAACTGGATAGCCTCTTTGAGCCTATCATGCATACGTTCCCGGGTAGAATCGGGGAACTCAACGTGGAGGCATGTAAACGTGGCTATGATGCGGTGGAGGTGTCCTAGATGAGTCAGATAGTACGTTCATTTGCGCCCAAGGTTGATCAAGAGAAATGCATAGGCTGTGGAATGTGCCAGTTATACTGTCCTGAGAGTACGGTCATGCTTACAGAGGATAAGAAAGTCGTTTTTGATTACAGGTTTTGCAAAGGCTGTGGTGTCTGTGCAAACGAGTGCCCAG
>JAHLLU010000328.1 GCA_020444005.1 archaeon | reverse complement strand
AATATCGCGTGCTTTGCAGGGATCGCTCCCGGCGAACCGTCTGGGAAAATCTGGCCTATCGCTGGCAGCTCGTGGAAGGGGATGGCCGCATCGAGGGGGATGACCGTGAGGCAGTCATCTTCATCGCCCCGCCGGAACCCTGCCTGACTACCCTGCGGGTGACCGTCCGGCAAGGGGAGACGGAATGCAGTGACGAGGCCTTGATAACCGTCACCGATTCATTGGTGGATCAATCTTCGAAATCGGGAGAGACACGCAAGGGTCTTCCGGGGTATACCTATCGTCGGGCGCCGGGTGAAACATGGCGATCACGTTACGATATGGAGAAAAACGTCATTATCATCAACAATGGACACAGAGATTTTGTTTATGCCGGAAAACAGAACAGCCGCAAACTGCGCTATATCAGCCGTCTGTTTTGCAAAGAACTCGTTTTGCACAATTTCCCCGGGTTGCAGACAGGCGAGATTCTCGAAAGAATGATCGAACTTTCGCTCTACACGGAAGAGTATTTAAAATAATCTTGGGTTGAGCGGGTCAGACCTGCCCCGGGGCGGCTGCCTGGATACGTCCGGATACCGTCAAGCGGCGATATTCGTGCTTCGGAATTCGAATTTGGGTCAGCGTTTGCCCTTCAGCAGCTGTTTCACTTTTCTGACACCGTCACCTGCATCCTGGGCATAGGCATCCGCGCCGATGCGCTCGGCCCAGCGCTGGGTCACGGGCGCACCGCCGACAACGGTCTTGTATTTTTCTCTCAAACCGGCTTTTTTCAATTCCTGCTCCAGCTCCTTCTGGCCCGCCATGGTTGTCGTCAGCAAGGTGCTGGACCCGATTATATCGGCGCCAAACTTTTCGGCCGCTTCAATAAAACGCGCAACGGGAACATCCCTGCCAAGATCCAGGACATCGAATCCATTGGCTTTAAAAAGGGACACCACAATGGTTTTACCGATATCGTGCACATCACCCTCAACGGTTCCCAGAATGACCTTTCCGGACCCCAGTTCTTTTTCACTGGGTATGGCGGCGTTGATGATTTCAGTGGCCTTCTCCATGGCCGTGGCCGAGTAAATCAGCGCCGGTAGAAACAGCCGTCCCGTTTCAAACAGATCGCCTACCCGGTTGATGCCGGGAATGAATCCCTTCTCCATTAGTTCCAAAGGATCGATTCCGTCGTCGATCACTCTTTTAGCGAGATCAACCGCCGTGTCCGCTTCGCCTTTCAAAATCGCTTGTGCTGCTTCCTCGAATATCTTTTCCGGCATCATATCTTTTCCTACATTTTGGTTCGCCGGTTTGCGGGATCGTATGGAGAACGAATATGAACCCGCACCGGAATCATTTTGCCTTCGACCTCGAGCGCATAGGTTCCCGCTCGAACCCATTGGTCGCTTATACCGTCTTCATTTTTTACGTAGCCCATACCCACGGCGGAACCGATTTTGAAGCCGTAGGCGCCGGAAGTCAGGTTATTCATCCAGACACCGTCGCGATATATGGGCTCACTGCCGTATAACAGGATATCGGGGTCCTCGGGTGTAAACATGGCCAGCTTGCGCTTCAGGCGGGCTTCCTTTTTTTTCAACAAGGCGGCACGGCCCCTGAAATCGCCTTTGTTCAGTTTCACCCCAAAACCCAGACCGGCCTCATAGGGCGTGTCATCCGGCGTGATGTCCGACTCCCAGTGGCGGCATCCGGTTTCCAGACGCAACGAATTGACGGCCTGCATGCCGACCAGACGCAAGCCGGAGGATTTGCCTTCTTCCATGACGGCATCAAACACCGCCGGTGCAAACATGCTCGGGATATAAAGCTCCCATCCCAATTCACCCACATATGACATCCGCAGCGCCCAGGGCCTGGCATAGGCGACGTCGATTTCTCGGGCTGTGCCGTAGGCAAAGGCGTCATTGGAAAGGTCGGCATCGGTCAGTCTGCCGAGCAACTCCCTGGATTTGGGACCCATAATCGCCAGCATGGCATAGCCATGGGTCACATCGGTGATAGAAACCCGGGCATCCTCGCCAATTCGACGCTTGAAGTAGTCATAATCGCGCACTGCGGTCGCTGCGGCAGTGACGATAAAAAAGGTATCTTCGGCAAAGCGCGTCACCGTGACATCGGTTTCAAATCCGCCGGCTGGGTTTAAAACCGGTGTATAGACAACTTTGCCCGGGGGTACCGCCACGTCGCTGGCACAAAAATACTGCAGAACCGATTCGGCATCACGACCCTGAACCAGGAATTTGCCCATGGAAGTCAGATCGTAGAGACCGACGCCGTCGCGTACGGCCAGATGTTCTTCTCGCTGATATTCCAACCAGTTCGGCCGCCGCCAGCTGTATCGGTGGGCCGGTTCGACGCCGGCAGGTGCGAACCAGTCAGCCCGCTCCCAGCCTGCATTCTGGCTGAAAGCCGCCCGATGGGCCGCTAGACGGTCGTGGAGCGGGGAGCGGATTATCCCTCTGGCCGTGGTAAGCTGACGGTTTGGGTAGTGATGGTGGTATAGCACGCCGACAGATTCCACAATGCGATCCCGCAAATAGCGGGAATTTTGCTGCCAGGGAAACCAGCGCCGGACATCGACCGGCCACAATTGTTCTTCCGGATGACCGCGATCGATCCAGTGCGCCAACGCCCGGCCAACGCCGCCGGCACTTTGAATGCCGACCCACCATAAAGGCCGTATCGGGCGTAAAGCTTTCCGGAACTACCGACAAGTGGCGGATCTGGGCGGATTCCAGAGCCGGAAACCGCTTCAAGCCGCAGTCCATAAAAACCTGAAACTGGTCCCAGTCCTCCTGAAGCTCTTTGTACATGAAATTTTCAGGAATGCCCTGCATCCCCCAGGGCTTGGACACCTTTTCGAATCCTCCCATCAGAATGCCACCGGCCTCGGGCTTGAAATAGGTGACGCCGTCAAAATCGCGAACGGTGGGAAAACGATTTTTGAGTCCAGCGATCGGCAGCGTTACCGCGTGCATGTGTTCGGCGGCATGCAGCGGCAAACTCACATTGACCATCCGGCCGATCTGACGGCCCCACATCCCGCCGCAATTGACCACGTATTCACAGACGACATCTCCCCGGTCGGTGCTCACGCCACAGACCGTGTTTTTTTCCATTTTAATGGCCTTGACCTTGACATTCTCGAATATTAGAGCGCCGCGCAGTTTGGCCCCGGCAGCCAGCGCCCGGGTTGTTTCTATCGGATTGGTTATGCCGTCCCGGGGAAGATAAAAAGCCGCCACCAGATCAGCCGTGTTCATGCCCGGCACCAATCCGCCGGCCTCCCCGGCGCTGATCTCGTGCATTTCGATTCCAAAGGCCCGGGCCATCGCCGCGCTGCGCAGCAGCTCCAGGCGGCGGTCTTCCGTCTGGCATACGGCCACGGCGCCATTGCGCCGAAAACCTGAGGCCACCCCGGTTTCGGCCTCGAGTCCTTCATAAAGATCAACGGTGTATTTTGCCAGATTGGTCATTTCCTGGTTCTGCCGCAGTTGCGTCAGCAACCCGGCGGCCGCCCAGGTCGTACCGGAAGCGAGCTCTTTTCTTTCCAGCAGCAAAACATCGGTCCATCCGATCTTGGTCATGTGATAGGCAACGCTGCAGCCAACGATACCACCGCCGATTATAACGACCTGAGCCTGTCCGGGAAATTCTTTCATTTACGACGCCTCCAAATTCCGGTAATGGATCCGTGCTGTCTGGGCCGACGCTTATTTGACCTATTTCCATTGCCAGACATCTCTTTTGCTATTTTCGTTTCGCGTGTTTTCGGGTTTAATTCTATTTTAATATTTGCAGTTCAGGCGGATGATGAGGCTTGTGAATCGGCAGATTTCCCCTTTTTTGACCGCTGGCGGCCTTTTTTGCTCGCCGGCGGCTCCGGTTCAGCTGTCGGCTTGCTTGCCATAGGGGACTCCGGTTCCGGAGTTTCCGGGCCAAATCCGAAAAAAGCACCTGGAAAGTGAGATGATCTCGGTTTTTGCTTGGGTTTGCGCGGATCCCGGCGCTGGCTTTGGACGCTTCGTGTCCGCCTTTTGGCAGAGCTCTTCAGCCGGCTTTTTCTTCTCGGCGCCATCGGCTTGGACCGGTCTTCTACAAACCAGTCATCTTCGGGCCAGACAACCGGGATTTTGTAGCCTAACCTCTCCTCTAGAGGCTCGAGATGGAAAACGTAGTGTTCGCAGGCCAGCGAGAGTGCCCGGCCGGTCTTTCCCGCCCGCGCGGTGCGTCCGATCCGGTGAATGTAGTTTTCCGAATCCTGAGGCAGGTCATAGTTGATGACATGGCTGATATCTTCGACATGGATGCCCCTGGATGCCACATCGGTGGCTACCAGAATTTTCCGGTCTTAAACTGTTCCATCAGGCGGAAGCGCTTGCGCTGGGGGAGATCGCCGGTAATCCCTTCCGCCGGCCATCCGTTGCCTTTCAGCCTGTGGGTGAGCCTTTCGGCCTCGATTTTGGTATTGACAAAAATGAGCGCTCGGGTCCAGTCCTCGCGCTTCAAGAGTCCCAGCAGAAGCGAAATTTTTTTATCGCTGCCGACGTGATA
>JAHLLU010000193.1 GCA_020444005.1 archaeon | reverse complement strand
AATGACCTCCTCGATCTTGGCACCCGGCACAACCACCACACCATCCAAGTCAGCGACAACCAAGTCACCCGGATAAACCATAACACCTCCAATCTTCACTGGGCATCCATGGTCGATTGCAACGATTCTTCCCTTGCTGCTGATACAGTTGACGCCGCGACAGAAGACGGGGAACCCGACCTCACGGATTAACTTGATGTCACGAGCTATACCATCAATCACCACGCCTTTGGCTCCACGGTAACGAGCAGCCGTAGTAAGTAGCTCACCCCAGAGAGCAGCCCTATCACTACCATTGCTGCATACCATCAAGACCTCCCCGGGCTGTAATTCATCTATTGCCTTGAATTGAACCTCAAAAGTGTCCTTCTCATAGTCAAACTGGTCTGACATCAGCATTGTAGCCGCGATTCCCGCTACAGTCATATCATCTGCGATGGGTCTTATGGTGATATCCATAGACTGCCCCCTAATACCCATACCGTCAAGTACGTCGCTTATGATGCTGGCACCTAGCTTTTCCTCAATAGCCTTGTAATCAATCATAAACAAGAAAGAAGCCTTTCAAAGCTAAAATATCTCCCATAGCGTTAACCCTAAAAACATGGCTCCATATGCTCTGCTATGCAGAGCCTACGAGACATCGAACCAGTAAACCTATTGATGATCTTCATACCCATCACCATAGCGTTCGAATACACACACATGGACCCCCTCTGGATATTCATCGGAAGCGCTGCATCAATAATACCACTCGCAAAATGGATGGGAGTTGCGACAGAGGAACTCAGCCTGAAACTCGGAGAAGGTCTTGGAGGCTTCCTAAACGCTACTTTTGGTAACGCTACTGAGCTTATCATAGCCATATTCGCGCTTCAACGGGGCTTGGTAGACGTCGTAGAGGCATCTATAACGGGCTCAATTGTGAGCAACTTCCTATTCGTGCTTGGACTCAGCTTCATCGTGGGCGGCTGGGGCAAAGAAAAACAAACATTCAACGGAGTAGCAGCGGGTACCAATGCTTCACTGCTTACAATCGCCATCATGGGATTGGTTTTACCGGCAACATTCTCCCTAGTCTCAAACAATACAGAGTTCATCGTATTGGAAGAAGTCAGTATCGCAGTAGCCATCTTATTGATGGCGTCGTACCTGATCAGCCTAATCTTCAGCATGAAAACCCACAAACACCTCTACATAGGCGGAAAACACAAGGGAGAAGATGAAACCCATGAACATGCACGCCACTGGACCAACAACAAATCAATAATGGTCCTACTCGTAGCAACACTAGCAGTCGCCTACATGAGCGAGATGCTTGTTGGAGTAATCGAGCACGTAGCCGAGGCAGCGCACCTGAGTGAGTTCTTCATCGGGGTAATACTGATTCCATTAATCGGAAACGCAGCAGAACACCTAACAGCTGTATCAGTAGCGGGAAAAGACAAGATGGATCTAGCGTTGAATATTGCAGTGGGCTCAAGCACCCAGATCGCGTTATTCGTGGCACCCTTACTGGTATTCATAAGTCTCGCAATCGGACACCCAATGCAACTAATATTCAACGAGCTTGAGGTCGTATCAGTCACGGTAGCCGTCTTCATACTCGACAACATAGTAAGAGACGGTGAGAGCCACTGGATGGAAGGCGTGATGCTTGTGATGAGCTATCTCATAATCGCTATCGTCTTCTTCTTTATGAAATAGAGATGTCTAGATAAGCCTCATAGATTTCAGAAATTTTATTCCAGAGACATTTATTGAATAAACGGTCTTTCTTCTTGGAAAAACGTTACAAAAACCAGCTTTTCTAACCTTCTTTAGAATACTCTTTGTATATTGTCTATAAGGCTCTGAGAGCTTGGACCTTACTGCTTGAATCGGAACCTTGGCGTTTATTGAGCCGTTACACGCATAATAAAGTGCTAACGTACCAGCTACAATTTCAGGTGAATACTGAGTTACCACAAATTGAGCATAAATATACTTTCATAAATAATTAATGCTAAGTATTTAGTTATTTACTAAGTAATATTTATATTACTAAGCATATAAACGAATAATAGAATGGTGATTACTAGTCAAATAAAATTCTTTGAGAAATCTGGTGCTAGATTGTATATCCCACAAAAAATCATAGAAGACCCAACGTTTCCATTTGAAGATGAGTCTGTTGTAAAGATAGAGATCCAGAACAACCAGATAATCTTGAAAAACCCAGAATGGTGGGAACTACTTGACTGGAACGAGATGAAAACTGCATATCAAGCACTCCCAGACGAGATAAAACAGAAGATAAAAGAAAACGATCTAGCACCAAAGATAACAGCATAATTATTCTTGAGTAACATTTTTCAGAGCACTCACCCTTTAGCCCTGACTAACAATGGAAGAATATTTTGAGACTAACAAACGCCGCTGGAACGAGCTGGTGGACATACACGCAGCCTCCGAGGAATACGACCTAGAAGGATTCCTAGCAGGAAAAAACAGTCTCCACCGAATCGAGTTAGAGAAACTAGGCGATGTTTCAGGTAAGAAGCTTCTCCATCTTCAATGCCACTTCGGACTAGATACCATCAGTTGGGCACGTCTAGGAGCAAAAGCCACTGGAGTAGACTTCAGCGATACAGCTTTAGAGTTGGCTAGGGAGATAGCTAAGAAAACCGGTGTGGACGCGGAGTTTGTCTGTAGCAACGTATATGATCTTCCGGAGAATCATACTGGAGAGTATGATATTGTCTATACGAGCTATGGTGTGCTTTGTTGGCTCAACGATATTGACCGCTGGGGTGAAATAATCGCCCACTTCCTTAAGCCGGGAGGACGGTTCCTGATTGTTGAGTCTCATCCATTCATGTGGGTCTTCGATGATGACTCAGAGGACCTAGGAATCAAATACAGTTACTGGCACCAAACTGATCCCCTGAGCTGGGAAGACGACGGCACCTACGCCGACGCCGAGGCAAAAATCACCAACAAGAAGAGCTACGAGTGGCAGCATACAGTCAGCGATGTACTGAACGCTTTGATCAAGGCAGGCCTCACAATAGATGAGGTTGACGAGTTCCCTGAACTGGTCTGGGCTTACACACCTGCAAGTAAAAGGGTGGATGATGAGTGGTTCAAGATACCCGGTAACCCGTTGCCCCAGTGTTGGAGCGTATTAGCCTCAAAGAGGTAGGTCTAGGGTTTCCTTGATGGTGCCGAAGCTGATGCAGCTGAGGCTTTTCTCCACACCCTCAATGTACCTGAGTTTATGATTTATGAAGTCACCAATCTTCTGAACGTTCTCGGTTTTCATCTTCACCAACAGGTCCCAGTCACCCGCAACGATATGAGTCTCCTGCACATTGGGATCTAAAGCAATCTCATCAGCGATCTTTCTAATATCCAAGGGCTGGTTGTTACTGTCCTTGAATCTAAGTGTAATCAACAGGAAGCATGTAGTTGGGAACCCGAGTTTTGATGCATCGATTATCGGTTTGTAACCGACTATGACGCCGTTTTCCTCCATCTTTTTCACCCGGTTATAGACTGTGGTGGCGGGCATATCCAGTTCCTCGGCTATGGTCTTGTATGACTTTGTCATGTCTTCCTGTAGTTTTCGTAGAATCATCAGGTCTTTATCATCGGGGGACATAATGCAAAATATTCCGTTTACTTATATAAAAAATGAATAGATCTATATCTAGAGTTGTAATATTATCCATTAATTCAAATTTTAATCAATTCTGCAATACTCGATTACCTTTTATCAACCCACATCCATGAAAAAACAATGATCAAACACACAACAATCTACTACACAGAAGGCGGAATAGAACACACAGAAACAACCCTCAAAGCAAGCCTAGAAGCAGCCAAAAAACTAGATATCAAAACAATCCTAGTAGCCAGCACCAGCGGAGAAACAGGCGTCAAAGCAGCGGAACTCTACAAGGACACCGGCATCAACCTCATCGTGGTAGGTCACCAGATGGGCTTTCCCGTACCAAAGGTGCAGCAGTTCAAACCCGATAACTGGGAAAGCATTGAGACGCTTGGAGGAGTAGTGAATCTTGGAACTGACGTGGTAACCAATAGCATCAGACAGCGGCAGCGACTCGGTCACAGCCCCATGAGTATTATCACACAGACATTGATCGCTATGAAACTAAAGGTCAACGTAGAGATAGTCGCCAAGGCATGTGACGCTGGACTGATACTGCCCGGAGACCGTGTCATCAGTATAGCTGGAAGCCATAAAGGAGCCGACACATCAGCGATGTTCACGGCAAATGATAGCCCTAACATACTGGACATCAGACCAGAAATGTTCATCTGCTATCCACTGAGTAGGGAAAAAGCTGACGCAGAATACATGGCGAAACGTCAGGCAAAGTAACTGTAAAAAGCCCATAGGGCTTCATTCACCTATGAAACCAGTCCCAGTTTTACTAACTTTTGATCTTGATGGTGAGACCGCTTTCGAGGAGATGCATCCCGGTATCGGCTATTATGTTACCCAAGGAGGTTATGGTCCACGCAAAGGCGTCTACAGGATTATGGACCTTCTTGATCAGT
>JAHLLU010000192.1 GCA_020444005.1 archaeon | reverse complement strand
TTCCAAGTCTTCCCGGTAGCGATTGGTTTGGTTGCAGCGTCTCTTGCGCTTTTACACAAGAGACATCCCTTTTTTTCTCATAGTTAAATCAATTTATAGAATTATCAATCAGACCATAAGGTTACTCACTATTCATAAGTTAGTGAAATAAAACGATAAGTCAATTTTCAATCGCGTATTTGTCACGCAACGAGTGATAATATGAGTATTAGAGAAAAAATTGATGCTGTAAACAATAGCTTTGTCAAGGAATTCAACAAAGGCGATATCAGCAAAGCCATGGAAGTCTACACAAGTAATGCAACCATTCTTCCACCAAACGCTCCCATGATGCAAGGAAAAGAAGCAATTACCGGTTTCTGGAAGGGAGCAATGGAGATGGGTGTAAAGGAGGCGCAACTAGAGACCGTGAATGTTACTCCAATGGGTAAGGATACTGCCTGTGAGGTCGGTAACTATGTGTTGAAAATTCAGCCTGAGGGTTCTCCAGTTATTACAGATAAAGGAAAGTACTTGATGATCTGGAAACTTGACGAAGGTGTCTGGAAGTGGGACACCGATGCTTGGAACAGCAGCCTTCCCGCACCATAACCCCCTTCTTTTTATTCAGAGCTAGAGTGCATAAAAACCTCGCATTTTATTTATTTTGCTCAGCAACTTGTATCCGGTTAAATATCTCTAAATAACTAATACTTCGTTTATACTTCTTCTAAACGTTCAATAGTTTTCGTAATATAACCTGTTTTCAATGATTGAATCACTCCTATGGAGCTACCATAGGAGAAACGAAGAAAACAGGAGAAAAGGAAATGAAAAACAAGATCTTGAAAATACAGCTTATCGTCATCTTGTTGGTCTTATTTGGAACTATCTTTGTCTCGGGCGCTAAAAACCCTGATACAGTGATGTTCAAATGTATCTTTAAACAGGGACCATGGGATGCTGAGGGTGTTGGATACAACGATGGAAGATGGAGTCTTACTGGAGCATTTACAGATGGAGGAATAGTTCATGACGACTATGATATGGGTGATGATTTCTCTATGGTTTCATCATATACATTGACTGGTAGAAACGGAGATCTATATATCGAGGTGGTTCTGGGTCCTTTGGAGTGGATTGGTCCTTGGACTGGAAAGTTTGAAGGGACTTGGAGTATCACTGGTGGAACAGGCGATTATGCAACTGTATCTGGTTCTGGTGATGCAACTCAGATAATCGTATTTGCATCAACAATGCACTCAGGAGAATACATGGTGGGGGCACCTTGCATATCTAATCATGTTGTTTTAACTGGAGAAATGCTGCTCTCATAACACTCTCTTTTTTTTATCAAAAGGAATGGTATAAAATGAAAAACAAACTTTTCTCAATACTGTTAAATCAAGATAAACGAGATAGCAAATATGGCTCAACAAAAGAAGGAACTTTCTAGGCTGTTTCTTCCTTCTCTTGTTCTCGCTGGTTTCGCCACGCAACCACCTGAAACAATCTTGAGCCTCCTCCTCATAGAAATCTCAGAAAGCTTTAACACACCTTTTGGAACAATGGCTCAGATAAGAACAACAGCTGCCTTACTAACCCTCATTACAGCCATCACCATGGGTCTTCTAAGCATAAGAATCAAACACAAAACAATTCTACTATCAGGATTAGCCTTCCTCATAATATCAGGAACAGGCTGCAGCATAGCAAACAACTACACCACCATACTCATAGCCTACAGTTTATCGGGAATCGGGTTAGCCATGGTTAGCCCAATGGCATTTGCATTAATAGGAAAACACATACCAACAGAAAAGAGAGCTAATGCAACGGGGTATTTTATCGCTGGAAACGCTTCCAGTTTCGTTGTTGGAGGACCCGTATTGAGTTACTTAACCCAGAATAATGACTGGAGAGCAGCTTTTCAGTTCTATATGTTACCCTTGGCTATTCTCGGGTTTGCATTATGCTTTTTTGGAATACCCACAGAGGGAAAGATGATACGTGGAGGTAAGCATTCTGTTATAGATGGGTTTAGACGACTCGTATCTAACAAGTCTGTTATTGCTTGTCTCTTAGGTGGCTTGCTTGCTAAGGCTACTTGGCAGGGCGTTATATCGTATGGTGTTACCTATTATCGTGAATATTTCCAGCTCTCGAAAATATGGGGCTCTCTGGTCTTATCTGGTATTGCGTTTAGCTTTATTCTCGGAGTATTATCCAGCGGACGGTTCATAAACAGGTATGGGCGGAAGAAGGTCACTGTAGTCAGCTTTTTCCTTACTGGCTTGTTCTCGGTTTTCTATATGTTGATTGGGTTATTTTGGGTCTCCATTACAGTGATTCTTGTTATGGGTGTGATGTCTGGTTTTCGTAGGAACGCTGGTCAGAGTCTTTCCTTAGAACAGTTACCTGATTTGCGGGGTTCTATGATGTCTCTTAGCTCCGCTGCTGATTCTCTGGGTAGCGTACTGGGTGCAGGTCTTGGTGGATATATTCTAATGGTGGGTGAGTTTTGGATGATTGGTGCTGCTTTAGGGCTAGTAGGGGTCTTGTCTGCCATTATAATCAATTATCTAGCTATTGATCCATCAGCCTAGTCTCTAAAGAGGCTGTATCTTATCGAGATCATTTCTTTGATAGTAGTCTAATAGCTCTATCCATCTGCCATATGAATTGGGTTGGAACTTATTGTCCGTTATTTCCCAGTCTAGTATTCCTTCTATATTGAATACTCTGAGCTGACTTCGTAGCCTACAAAAACCCCAACAGCCAAAATCTCTCCAGTGATCATTTACTATGATGAAGTCGGGTTCTATTTCTCGGTCTGTTATCTCGTTTTTTAATGGCCCACTATAGTATCTGATTTTTACTGTGATATGTTCTACAGCTGCTTTTACCCAAGTGTCGATGAGAGATAAGGAGTTGGACATCTTTCAAACTTGTATGAAGGGGTTGAGAAAATATGAGTAACTATGGATCAATTTCTAATTCTATTATTTGATCAATATTTCTAATGAATATTTGATCCAACTTGACAAAAGAGTAGGTTAGTTTATTTTTCTTTATAATAGACGGCTGTCATTCCAGGGTTATTTGATCTTGCTGTAGCTATCTTGTAGATTCGATTAGGGTGTTTCTTCATTGCTTCTTCACAGAACGTGTCAGCTTTTGCCTTCTCTACATCCTTAACGTAGTGCCATTCAGACATGGTAATAAACTAGGGATATAGTGGGATAAAATCATCGATTAGAATTGTTACTGTATTGACGGTTGTTCATGGAATGTTTATACTGTTTTCAGCATGTCTGGTTTTTATTTAATGACTAATGTAGACTCCTATGGAAAGCATTAACACATTACTATCCAGAAGAAGCATACGAAAATACACCAAAGACCCAGTGCCAGAAGAAGTAAAACAAAATATCTTAGAAGCAGGACGACTAGCCCCATCAGCAACAAACGTCCAGCCATGGCATTTCATCGTCATAACAAACCAAGAAGGAAAACAAGCTTGTAGCTTTGGAAACTTCAACAGGTGGACAAGTGAAGCAGATTTTATTGTGGTCGGAGTATATCGAACTAGTAATCCAATGATGGATAATTTTGCCAAGATGGATGTTACTATTGCTTTGCAGAATATGGTTATTGCTGGTTGGCTTCAAGGTGTAGGTAGCTGCTGGATAGGTGCATGGAATGACGCACATCTTAGACAGGTTCTTGATGTTCCTGATGATTGTGTGATAGTAGGGATAATACCCTTTGGTTACCCAGATGGAATACCCGTTACACCCTCAAAGAAACCACTCGACCAGATAATACACAAAGAAAAATGGTAATTAATTGAAGAAGGATGATAAAATCATCGATTTTCAATACTGTTAAATCAACTTAAACCAAGTATATATCATGAGTTCTGATAAGCCAAGTAGATATACCGAGAAGATGAATATATCTCGCTACGAGTACGTAAAAAAACTAGTAAAAGACCGAAACATCATATACAAACACCTAACAGAAACATTAGGACCAGAACAAGCACAACAAATCTTCAAAGAAGCATACACCAAAAGGAATGCAGAACAAGCAAAACAGATCGCCGAGGAAGCAAACATACAAAACTTTGAGGACTATAAACGATACATAAAAAGTAATCAAGATCGTTTGGGTGAGCGGTGGCTTCGACAAACAATAGTTGAAGATACAGATGATAAGCTGGTGTATCGTGTTTATAGGTGTCTGATCGCTGATACGCATAGGGAGCTAGGTTTGACTGAGCAAGGATACGCCACTAGTTGTTTTGGCGATTATGCGTTTTTTGAAGCCCATCCCTGTGCTAGGTTCAAGAGGGGACGTTCTTTGATGCAAGGAGCAGAATACTGTGACATGATATTCACATGGGAAGAAGACAAGGATTAGTTATAGTAACAGATTTGGCGCTTCGTTTTCTTAATGTGGACAAGGTAAGAGACGTGAATCCTTGTATCTTATGAACCACACAAACGAGTACCGAGAAGTGAGATAAAATCATCAATCTGATTGAGGAACAATATTCAATCATATTATTATAATCTAGAAAGGATAATATCCTGTCGTATTCTATTCGAAT
>JAHLLU010000191.1 GCA_020444005.1 archaeon | reverse complement strand
TATCCTGAACAGATAGGGTTTATTGGATAAAAACTACTCCATAAAACAGACAATTCATAGATAAAACATCAAAATAAAGCCGTCCATTGGATTACTCTATCTTAACCCCAAACCTGAGAATAGCCAAACCAATAAAATTCACAACCACCGCGATATTGAATATACTCCGGAAACCCATCAACTCGGCAAGATAACCAGCAACAACCGGAGTAATCGCTCCAATAACGCTACCCGGCATAAAAAACAAGGCATACCCGAGCCCCCGCTGTTTTCTAGGCGTCAACCGCGCCATAATCGCGCTCCTCGCCGCCATACCCAAAACACCGGAGAACCCATGCAGGATGTATAACCCCATAAACAACATGTTACTTGGTACTTGGAACGAGATAGCCAAAAAACTGAACGCCACAAAGAGCGATATCTCTAACCAGTTCTTATCCCCTAGTCGTGCAGCCATATATCCTCCTATGGGAGCTGCGATTAAGCCGCTCAACGTGTTGGTGCTTGATATGAACGAGGCTAGCGCTAGCTCCATACCCCTGATGTCTTGAAGATACAGCACTAGGAACGTGGTAATCATGCTGGTGCCTATGGTTCTGAACGCCTGATAGGTTAGGAACAATACGAGATTCTTAGTGAGGAACCGTTCACTATCACCTGTTTCCTCAGGCTCATCTGCCTTTTTATCCTCCGGCTTATCAGCGGGAAGCCTGAGAACCATAATAATCCCAACAATCATTGGCGCAGCAAGGAAAAGATAGACCTGCCTCCACTGCCAAGCCAAAACACCAACCAATAAACTTACAGACAGAGGCCCAAGAGCATGACCAAGAGTACCTCCAGCTCCATGGAGTCCCAGAGCTTTGGCTCTGTCCTCTGGTTTGAACATGATTGTGGTCGCTGCGTAGCTTGCTGGGTGATAAATTGAGGTATTTATGTAGATCAAGCTTACGGCAACAACAAGCATCCACGGAGCCGTAGCCGTCCCAGCGATTACCCCACCCGCCACCGTGAATAAAAGACTCAATAAGAGCATCTTTTTGGGGCCAAACCTGTCTGATAGGAGCCCTACAGGGATACCTAGTAGAGCTGAGCTCAATGAGGGAATTGCTGCAATGAGTCCAAGCTGCTGTAGGCTCAAGTTAAACTCGTCTCTAAGTTCCCCGAATATGGCCGTGTGCACGCCACTTGGTAGATGCGTCAAAACATGGGTGAACGCCATCACTAGCAGCCCATAGCTGATTACATTGCTCTTTTTCTTTTCAGTCAAATTGGAGCCTCGAATGCCAGTTGGATGGATTTATGTAATTTAAATATAGTTGAATCCCTCAACTACTGGACCAGAAAACAGTATTTTCGCTTATTTTATATCCCATCCTCTGATCGTCTACCCTATGTACAGCTTCGTGGACGCCTTCAGAGACGGTAAGACCGCTGAAAAAGTAGTACAATACATCAAACAAGCCTCCGGAGACAGACGATTCAGAATAGTACACGTATGCGGAACCCACGAGGACGCCATAATGAAAAACGGCATCCGCAACATGCTACCCCGAAACGTAGAAGTCCTAATGGGCCCCGGGTGCCCAGTATGCACAGTACCACCCAACAGGATCGACTACACCATCAAACTAGCCGAAGAAGGCGCAATAGTCACCACCTTCGGCGACATGATGAGAGTACCTGCAGGACTAGGAAGCCTCGCAGACGCCAAGGCAAGAGGCCACGACATCAGAATGGTCTACAGCATCCACGACGCAGTAAAAATAGCCCAAGAAAACCCAGACCGAGAAGTAGTACACTTCGCAGTAGGCTTCGAGACCACGGCACCCACCACAGCTAGTGAACTCCTCGCCGGTCCTCCCGAGAACTTTAGCGTCTACTCGGCGCATCTATTGATTCCCCCAGCTATGGAGGCTTTACTGGAGATGGGGGTCTCCCAGATTGACGGATTCATTGACCCCGGACACGTAAGCACAATTATCGGTGAGGTAGGGTATCAGGCGGTTCATGAGAAGTATCCTGTGCCGCAGGTAATCGCTGGGTTTGAGCCCCTTGATATTCTATTCAGCATAGCTCTCATCATCAAACAGAAAAACGAGGGACGAGCCGAGATAGAGAACACCTATCAGCGAGCAGTCAAACCCGAAGGACTACCACAAGCACTAGCGATGATGGATAAGGTCTTCCAGCCCGAGGACGCGCCATGGAGAGGAATCGGCACCATACCTGAGTCAGGGCTCCAGCTACGACCAGAATACGAGCAATACGATGCATCAAAGAAATTCGATATACTCATAGAAAGCGACTACAGTATGCCGCCGGGCTGTAAATGCGGCGAGGTTCTTCGCGCCATGATATACCCATGGGACTGCCCACTCTTCAACAAGATATGTAACCCAGACAACCCAGTAGGACCATGCATGGTAAGCCACGAGGGAAGCTGCTACATCGCTGCAAGATACGGTGTAGAGGAACTATGATCAGGGCACACATCACTGTAGAAGGCAGAGTACAAGGCGTAGGATACAGAGCCAACACAAGACGCATGGCAAACCAGCTAAAACTCAAAGGCTGGGTAAGAAACCTACGAGACGGAAGAGTCGAGATCATTGTCGAGGGCGAGGAAGAAATGGTTGATCGCCTCATCCAGTGGTGCCACAGAGGACCCACAAGCGCTTATGTCCGTAATGTTTCCGTTGAGATCTCTGAGCCGCGGAGAGAATTTGATAGATTCCGCGTGAAATCCAACCTGTAAAACAAGGAGGGGGGGGTAGGTGCATCGCAGCCGAAACCAGCCTTTCCATCTTGATCTATGTAAAAAACCGTGTCCTTAACGTTTTTTCGTATACACTTTCGTATACGGAAAGACGCTATACCTCGGTGGATTTTTATCAACCACTGTCATATCAAACCCCATGATCATCGTTGTATCCGGGCTCCCCAGAAGCGGAACCAGCATGATGATGAAAATGCTGGAAGCCACAAAGATACCAGTACTCACAGATGAGATAAGAGAAGCCGACGAGGACAACCTAAAAGGATACTACGAGGACGAACGAGCAAAAACACTACACAAAAACAATTCTTGGATCAGTGAAGCCGAGGGCAAAGCCGTCAAGGTCATCAGCTACCAGCTCCCACACTTACCTCCAGAACACCAATACATGATTATCTTCATGGAACGCAAGATCGAGGAAGTCTTGGCAAGCCAACGAAAAATGATGAAACGTAGAGGCGAACCAGAAGACGACATACCCGACTCAATTATGGCGGGAATATTCCAGAAACACCTAGACGAGACAGCAGCATGGCTTAAAGACCAGTCAAACATCAAGACCCTCTACATCAGCTACAATGAGACACTAGAAGACCCAGAGACAAGCGCCGAACAGATCGCAGCCTTCCTAGAGCGAGACCTTGACATCGAGAAGATGATGCAGATCATAGATCCCAAGCTATACAGGCAGCGGAAATAAGCTTCAATCGCAAGTATTTTCCCTTCAAAACACACATTTCTCCCATGTTATCAGGACTAGATGGAGTAGCAAAACTCCGAGACCATAAAAGAAAACGATTCAGCAGTTATGATCGAACAGGTGGAAACAAGGATTATATCACAGTCAAGGCCGGGGAAACCGAGACCCTAGCCGAGATGAAAGGCCCGGGATGCGTCAAACACATCTGGGTAACCATCAGAACAGACGAGGAATGGTATCTCAGAAAACTCGTGTTCAGAATGTACTGGGACGGCGAAAAACACCCCAGCGTCGAGGTACCCATTGGAGACTTCTTCGGCATCGGGCACGGCATCACCCACAACTACGTATCAGCACCTCTTCAGATGAGCCCAGAGGACGGCAAGGGATTCAACTGCTGGTGGCCAATGCCCTACAGCAAAGGCGCAAAGATCACTATCGAGAATCAAGGAGAACTAGACGTAGCCAGCTTCTACTACTATGTTGATTATGAAAAATGGAATAAACCAGAGGAAGGCTTGGGTAGATTCCACGCCTACTGGAACAGACAGAACCCCACAGATGGAACCAGCGACAAGGGCGTAGATAACCGTGAATGGATGTTCATGGGCGAGAACCCTGTTGGTGAAGGAAACTACCTGTTGATGGAGGCAGAAGGCAAAGGTCACTACGTAGGCTGCAACGTAAACGTAGTCAACCTACGTAAGACAGACAAGTTCAACTGGTACGGAGAAGGAGACGACATGATCTACATCGACGGTGAGAAGACCCCCAGCCTAATCGGAACAGGCACCGAGGACTACTATGGAATGAGCTGGTGCCCTACACAAGAATACTGTGCCCCTTATCATGGATTACCTATCCCCGGCGGTAAAAACTGGAGCGGCAAGATCACATGGTACAGATACCATGTAGAAGACCCTGTCTACTTCGAGAAGAGCATCAAGGTAACCATTGAGCATGGACACGCTAACAAGAGAAACGACGATTACAGTAGTACGGCTTACTGGTATCAGACCGAGCCCCATAAACCATTCAGTAAACTACCAGACGTAGCGGAAAGAATCCCGAGGAAGTAAAATGACGTACCTCATCGGCACAGACATAGGCACCATGGGCACCAAGACCGTCCTCGTAGACA
>JAHLLU010000190.1 GCA_020444005.1 archaeon | reverse complement strand
CAACGCAGAAGAACTAGGAAAAAAGATCGCAGAGGCAGCATTAGTTGATTCAAGGGAGAGGAAACGTGTTACCCCTATCGAGAGGTATCTTGTATCTTATGAGGGTCAATGGAGTCGTCTTGAGTCCTCTCTCATGGATATGACCAACGGCACACTCAGGTATGAGGAGTCGCTAATTGCATATGCCATACGTCATGGCTCTATGAAAAACGAAGACTCAGCAAAGTTACTTCTGAAGGCTGGTGAGGAGTTGAAGCTGAGTCTAACTCATTATAAAAACGGTGATTTAACGGGAGCCGCCGAGCATATGGTAAAAATGAGTTCGTTTTGGAGTCCTGCTACGCTCAAAGAGTTTCTCCCAAACGTTCTTTGAACTACCCGTAGTTACTAGTTTCTGAATTAAATGCATAATCAGAGTCAGTATTTCCGTTTCAATGGTTTATTATATTCTGTCTGAATGTTTTCTGCATGGAGCTCGTTGATTTAGCAGAATATCATAGATGGGCTAACGAGAGAACAAGAAGCATTTTAACAAAACTAAGTATGGATGAGTTCACTCGTGATTTAATCCCCCCACTGGGAAGTATTCAAAACCACGTTTTTCATACAATGATAGCCATTTACTACAAGATACATGAACGAGTACTGATAGATGAAAAAGACTACCAAACTATTACGGAAAAATGGAGTAAATTAAGCATCACTGAATTAATGGACGAGTGGAGAAAAGTTGATGAGAACCTCATACGGTTCGCAGAGAACCCGGACGTAAAGGTCTCCAAGTTTCCTAATTTTTTGGAAAGGCGAGATGACAATTGAACATGCTGGATTTTTCTATCAATATCTATTTCACTCGACTTATCATAGGGGCCAGATAATGAGTGCTTTGAGGATGATGGGTAAAGAAGGGATTGGAACAGATTTCCTGATCTACCTGTCATATCTTGAATGCAATAAATAGCACGAAAACCATCAAAGCAGAAATTATTATCGAGTTTCAAAACGATCAAAGAAACAACCAGAACCACCAAAGCTACAGAAGGGAAATTTTTTGAGGGTTGTGGATAAAAGGGTACGGCTATTCATCTTTTTGATATTTTCTAGCTTCTTCTACAATCGACATAAAGTCTCTAATTTTCTCTCTATCAATTGGGTTCCGCGTATCCCCACCTTCTTTAAAAAAAGAGCCGACAATAGCGCCATCTGATATACATAATCGTTCGTACGCATTATCCGCCGTCAGCCCTGCACCAACAACAAGAGGATGCCCCCCAATAAGCTCCCGAAACTGTTTGACCTTCCCCAGTGGAGTCTCCACCCCAGTTCCAGCCCCTGTGACCACAACAGCCTCTGCTCTTGATTTCGCCTCCCATAAATCCCGTTCTAGATCAGAGCCCTCCAAGGGAGTATAGTATTTGGGCCAAACGCCTCCAAGTACAATTATGTTGGGATACTTTTCCTTAACCCGGGAATAAGCCTGAAAATCTAACTCTCCTCTAGTATATCTGCCAGCAACATAGTCCAGTTGTATAAACTCTGCACCATATTTGTATGCTAATCCAAAGGCTTGTTTAAACTCATTTGGAAGAACATTTACGCCGATCACAATATTGGGTTTCATCGTAGATGTTTCCTTGAGTGTTTGTGTTACGTCCTCAACAGTTCCATGATAGTTTTCGATAATTACTCCATCTACACCCTCTTCCTCGTAAACTGCTATTTCTTCAAGGGCTCTTTTTACTGGGTCATCGCCTGCTAGGTGAATCATCCCAAGTATAGGGATCTTATTGAAAACTTTGTCATAGAGACTGTTTAAACGCATAGTTAATGAAAACAACTTGTTTAATTAAAATACACGTCTAGGCTACGAGATCATTTTGAGGATGGGGCTCATTAATAGTGCTGATAGTTGAGAAAGAAAAAAGTTAGGGAGCTTTCCTGTTCCCTGATCCAATGGGGGCTGGATTTTTATTGTATGTTTTTTCTGGCGGCTTTTAGCGAGACGGAGGCTCCGTATTCTAGGAATCCATCTGCTTCTCCGACAGTATTGTATATGAAGCCCTTCTCCTGAGCCCAAGCAATGTTATTCAGGTTAGAGTAAAACCCAGCAGGCTTACCAACCTTCTTCGCGGTCTCAATTACCTTGTCAATCGCTCCAATGTACTCTGGGTTATCGAAGTCCGGAGGCACCCTGCCAAGGAGGTTGCTGGATAGGTCCCATGGTCCAATGAAGCAGGCATCAATCCCATCAACCTTGAGTATCTCCTCAAGATTTTCAACCGCTTCCCTTGTCTCAACTTGGACGGTAACCATTATCTCATCGTTTGCGGTTTCCTTGTACTCAGGATCCGCTAGAGCGGCTCTTCTTGGTCCGAATCCCCTTATTCCGACAGGGGGATACTTGCAGGCTCTGACAGCTGCCATTGCCTCTTCTTTGTTGTTTACCCAAGGCACAAGGATTCCATGTGCCCCGATATCGAGGATTCGTTTTATTAGCACAGGGTCGTTCCATGCGGGTCTAACAATAGGCGTACAGTTTGTCCCGTTCATGGCTTGAAGCATTACCTGCATTTTATCGATGGTTAGCGGGGCGTGTTCACCGTCAATTAGTATCCAGTCAAAGCCCATTCTGCTTATCATTTCGGTCACGTCTGGGTGACCTAATCCTACAAAGCATCCGACAACTTGTTCTCCTTTCATTAGCTTTTCTTTAAGTAGATTCTTCATGGTAGTTCAGATACGTGTTGTAATGTTGTGATGATAAAATCATCGATTAGCACTGAATTCTAGAGGGGCAGAAGGTCATCCTAGATACAAATAGATTAGACAGCCAAGCAGTATCATGAATGAAAACAAGACCACGAACCCCATCTTCCTGTTTTTGTTAAATGAAACCCCGATGATACTGAACTCTGCGGCATAAAATACAATGATATAGAGTATGTGGAGCCACAGTATTTCTCTAAAAGGGATTAGTAGGATTTTATCAAGTAATAATTCCAAGAATAGATACAAAATGATGATTACATTGGATATGATCACTTTTTGTTCATCATTATTTTTGATGAATCTGTATAATGTGTAACCAAAAGGAAGGATTAATGATCCAAAAATGAAGCCAATGTTCTTGACCAGTTCCATGTTATCGAATTTAGTATATATGTAAACAGTACTGACGAGCAGATTGAAAACAAGTGATGAAGCCAAGAAAACTTTCACATGAACAGCATCAATTTTATTTTGATCTCCACTCACAACCAACTCAATCCCTATTTATTAATAGAGTTAAGGTGAACTGATGATAAAATCATCGATCAATTGCCTATCATAGATCCGGGTGATGGATGATGAGACTTTGAACACTTTATTTATCTTATCTAAGCATTACTAGAAAGATACCGAGACTATACTCGTAAATTAACAGCATTTGAGGAATATAATTGAGAAAAACCCTATCAGAGAAGATACTCTCCAAATATATAGACAGCAATTTTAGAAAAGGCGACGAAGTTGAGCTACAGATAACTCACACCCTGATTCAAGACAGCCTCGGTACCATGGTTATGCTCCAGTTCGAGGAAATGGGTGTACCACTGGTGAAGACAGAACAAAGCATATGTTTTATCGATCACAACATGCTGCAATCTGACTACAAAAACATGGATGACCACATATACCTACAATCAGCCGCAGCAAAATACGGGTTATACTGTTCAAGAGCCGGTAACGGCATCTGCCATCAAGTATTCCTAGAACGCTTCGCTGTACCAGGCAAGACCCTACTAGGCGCTGACAGCCACACCCCATCCGCAGGAGCCGCAGGCATGTTCGCGATAGGCTCCGGGGGATTGGATGTAGCAGCGGTTATGGCGGGTATGAAGTATACGTTTAGGGTTCCAGAGATTCTGGGCGTCGAGTTATCTGGATGCCTCAAACCGGGGGTCTCGGCAAAAGATGTGATACTTGAGGTTCTCAGAAGGATCGGTGTAAAGGGGGCAGTAGGTAAAGTGCTTGAGTATCATGGACCCGGCGTTAAGAGCCTCTCAGTACCTGAGAGAAGCACTATCTGCAACATGGGTACAGAGACAGGTGCAACATCATCTATTTTTCCATCAGACGAGGTGACCAGAAAGTTCCTAGCCAAGCAGGGACGCGAAAAAGACTGGACCATGCTACAAAGGGACCCTGACTCTATCTATGATGATTCCATACACATTGACCTATCCAGTATCGTACCCATGATCGCTCAACCTCATAGCCCTGGAAACGTAACAGAGATCACCAAGGTTGAGGGATTGAAGGTAGACCAAGTCTGCATAGGCAGCTGCACAAACAGCAGCATAAAGGACCTTAAAACCGTGGCGGGCATTCTCAAAGGTAAGAAAATAGCTGAGAATCTCAGCCTAACAATATCCCCTGGGTCTAGACAGGTGCTTCTTCATCTTATCGAAGATGGTGATCTAGGTTCTATGGTTGCCGCTGGCGCCCGGATACTGGAGTGTGCATGCGGACCCTGTATAGGGATGGGTCAAGCGCCTAGCACCGGCGCTGTGAGTCTTAGAACCTTTAACAGGAACTTCAAAGGTAGGTCAGGCACCGTAAACGATAACGTATATCTTGTTAGCCCAGAGACTGCCGCAGTATCAGCATTAACCGGGGTAATA
>JAHLLU010000189.1 GCA_020444005.1 archaeon | reverse complement strand
TAGCTGAGTCTCCACTCTGCTCTGATCCAGCCGAAGCTTCTGTTGTTCATCACTATGATGTTATTATTCTGTCCCATACGGGCTATTGTCTCTAGCTCAGCTGCGGCTAGTCCGAAGCTTCCGTCCCCTACAAGAGTTGCAATGCAGCTGTTGGGTCTTGCTACTGCTGCGCCTATTGATGTGGGTATAGCGTATCCGAGGCTTCCCATGGCAAAGTTGTATGCCATGCTTCTGCCTGCCTCTGGTACCTTGTAGAATGTTGATGTGTAGATGGCGCTTGTGCCTACATCCATGACGAGACACCGTTTATCTGGTAACGCCTTCTCAAGCATTTTGATGAATCTTACAGGATGGATAGGTGTTTCATTACTATCCGCGAGACTCGCCACGTATTCATCGTGTTTCTTCTTCTCCTCAACGAGCTTCTGGATACGTGGTAACTTCATCATCTCCATTGGGTTGGAGTCTGCTAGTTCGAGCATCCAATCGATGGTACCCGCGACATCACCGATCATTATCACATCGACAGGGTAGTTGTTTCCGGCTTCAGCCTCGCTGATGTCTAGCTGTATTATCTTTGCCTTGGTGTCTACTGGTGGTACAGTCCACTTGTCTGTGCCTGCGCTGTCTGTGCTTGATCCGATAAAGAACACCAAATCCGCTTCACAAATCATTTTGTTACTGAGTGTGGTGCCTCCACGTGCACCGATAACTCCTAGACTAAGGGGGTGGTTCTCGGGGAATGAGCCTTTTCCATTGATGGTAGTACCTACTGGTGCAGCGAATAATTCAGCTAAAGCAACGACATCATCCCAAGCCTGACTATAGAGAACTCCCTGTCCACAGACAAAAACTGGGCTTTCAGCCTTACCAAGCAGCTTCAAGGCTTCCATTATTTTACCTGTGGCTGCGACTGGTCTGTGCCCGGGGTAGCTTGTGAAGTCTTTCTGGGCGTATAGCATGGGGTCTGTGGTCTCGCCTTGTAGGACATCGTATGGCAGTCTGATGTGTATTGGTCCGGGTTTTCCGGTGGTGGCTAGTCTGAATGCGCGTCTGATAGTGTGGGGTATCTGGTCTGGGTTTGTGACTGTGATGGATTCCTTTGTTATTCCCTTGAACATGCTTGTCTGGTCAAGCCCGGTAAGCATATTCTGTGTCTCAAGGTGCAGGGGTATATCTGATGTGAAGAATATCATGGGCAATGAACTCTTGTACGCCTCGGCAACTCCCGGTAAAACATGGGTGCTTCCTACGCTTGGAGCCTCACAGAGTCCGGGTTTGAAGCTGAATCTTGCGTATCCGTCTGCCATGAAGGCTGCGCTGCGTTCATCTCGTGCCATAACGTGTTTGATGTCAGGGTAATCAAGCCACTCCTTGTACCATGGGAGCGTGGTCTCTCCGGGTAGACCGAAAACATGTTCAACATCATAGTTTCTTAGCATCTCAAGTAATGTTTTTGACGCGTTCAAAGTATTCACCAATAGAAAACAGTGGTGCCCAGAGCCATAATAAGCCCTTCGCGTCCCACACATGAATACATTTAAACAAAACATAACGGGACTAGTGTGTGAAGGGGCTTGTTTTCACAGGCTTGCTGACAAACTCCCAAATACGGAGAAGCCTCCGCGGGGCGGGGCTTACGGGACCGGGAGTGCCCCGGAACGTCAGCAGGCGAAAAAAATGAATAAAACGACAAAACAGGCTTTGATCTTTCTAGGATCAACACATTTCCTGATACACGTATACAGCCAACTTTTACAGGCATCACTCCCAGTCATACGACAACAGTATGGATTATCACTAACAGAGGCGAGTCTACTTGTCTCCGTTCCCATGTTGTTACAGATATTGCTGTACATTCCAACGGGCATCATGGCGGATAGACGCGCAAACATCGTATTAGCGGGTAGCTTCATAGCCACAGTGCTTGGAGCCCTACTAGTACCAAATTCGGGCGGCTATCTTCACCTCTTAGTATCTTTTACATTAATCTCGATTGGTTCAACCCTTTATCACCCACCGGCGTTAAAGGCGACCAGCGAGCTTGAGGATGAGAATAAGGGATTTGCCATGGGTGTTCAGAACGCAGGAGGTAGTCTTGGCTACTCCGCTGGACCCTTAATGTACAGCTTATTACTGCCACTTTATGGTTGGAGGATCGGATACTATCTGTGGGCACCACTACTTGTAGCGGCTGCTCTCTACAGCTACCGATACATCAGTCACATCAGACAAGATAATAAATCCATAACCAGAGGCTCAATTCGAGATCTAATTACCAAACAGTTTTCTTTGTTGGTAATCGGTGGTGCATTGACTGATGCTACCTTCATCTGTATATCCACGTACATAACCACCTACTTCACTGAGAGTCGAGGCATCTCCCCCGGATTAGCCGGATTAATCTTCGGCGTAGGACCACTACTTGGGATAATAGGCAGTGTTCTTGGTGGAGGTCTCGGTGACAGGATAGGCAGAAGAGGTGGTTTTTTGATGGTGCTAGTTGGTATGGGAGGCGCTTTAGCATTAATCCCGTTGACTGGTAACATACTGTTGTCAGGCATATTCTATGTATTGTGGAGGAGTATCTACAGTGCGAGTATGCCTTTGGTTAACTCATTGATAGCGGATAAAACTAGTGTCAAGAACAGGAGTCTCGGCTACAGTGTGTACTCGATTGTATCAAATCTATTTGGCGCGGCGATACCTCCATTGGTATCATTGGTACTTGAGGTTTCATCTTTGGAGTATCTGTTTCCAGTCTCCATCGGGTTACTGATACCGGTTGTAATGATCATGTTATTCCAGAAGAACTAATCTTCTCCATCTTTTTTTTCTGATATTTGTTCTGTTACCAGACTATAGAGTAAAGGTTCTAATTATCCTTCAATAATCAATTTAAATCTAGTTTTTATAGCAGCATTCAGCAAGATGTGAGAACCAGAGGTATAACCAAATGGAGTTCCATGAAGACGTAATCGTCATAATAGGACACAACGGTGCATCAGTCACAGAGGATGGTAAATACTACTTGTTTTTCGGTGGATATGAACACGCAGCCGAGTTTAACGGAACCATAGTACGAGAAGAAGAGGTGGAGATGGCTATTAATCACGAGGTACTCCATTGCGTTCTCGACAGCATTGGGGAAGACGCGGAGAAACTCGATAACATCTGGTGCAAATACGATGGGAAACGTCACAGAATACTAGATCACTGCAGTCAGATGGGTTTAGGATTCTAAAGAAGCGGAGAAAAAACGTCAAGAAACCCGTTTGGGGGTTTCTTTAGACTTGAAAAAAATAGAATTATTCACTGTGCTGGTTTTTTGTGGTTATTTGGGTGATTGGACTATTTCAACGATGTATCCTTCAGGGTCCTCACAGAAGAATATCCTGCCTTCCGTTTTACGAAGTTCTACCTCATTGGTGTGCATCTTAACACCAGCAGCTTGCAGCTTTTTATACATGGCAAAGATATCCTCGCCTTCTTTTAATCCAATACATAGTATGACTGGTTTGTCTTCCATTGCTTTTAGGAATCCTCGTCCAGATTGTACAACGCCAATAGCATAATCCTCTGTAACCCAGAAGAGGGTTACCCAGTCGCTCTCATACTCTAACCTTAATCCTAGTAGGTCTCGGTAGAAAGGCTCGGATTTTTTGATGTCTTTGTAATAGATGAATGTGTATGCTCTATTGTAGGGAGTCATAATGAATCATCACAGTTTAAGAGGATAAGATATTTGATAAAAAACGGGTCTAACTATCCAAATAATAAATGGATAGAATTAGGGACGGATATTTTCTTCTTTATTCCACTCTCGATTATAGGGGTCCTTGACCTTCACGGACATTCGACCAATCTGCTCTATCTCGATTGTAACGTTCTCTCCGTCCTGCATTGGACCAAGTCCATGGTGGTTAGTTCCACATGCCATTATGTCCCCTGGGTTTAGAGTGCATACTTCTGAAAGCATACTTATCTTCTCACCGAGGTTATGGCTCATATCATCGGTGTTATAGTTCTGACGTAGTACGTCGTCTACCCATAGCTTGATCTGTAGGTTATATGGATCAGGTATCTCATCCTTTGTTACCAAGACGGGGCCTAGTGGTCCAAATGTGTCGAATGATTTCTGTGGCCAGAAACCTTTGGAGTATGGGACTCCTCGGGCTGATACATCAATCATCATTGTGTAGCCGAATATGCTGTCAAGTGCTTTCTTCTCGTCTACGTTGGATGTTTTTTTGCAGAAGACTACTGCTAGTTCAGCCTCGTGCTCAAATATTCGTGCTTCTGTCTTAGGTAGCACAACTGTATCGTTTGGACCAATAATTGATGTCCATCCCTTTATGAAGAAGTTGATTGGACGTTTTCTTCCTTCTCCTTCCCCAAAGCCTCCAATGCCACACATGAATAGGCTTGGTTTAGGTATTGGTTGACGAAGTCTTACATCTGCAACTGGTTTGCCTGCTTTTTTTAGGCTTTTTTCTAGTTCTGGTTTTAGAGTTTTATACTCGGTGATAAATTTCTCCACTATCATCTGTGGTGTTTGATATGGTTTTACATCTAGTATGTCGCTGATGTCAATTACCTTATCTTCCTTTAGTAATCCCGGTTTAAAATCATCATAAAAAACGTATCTCATAGGATATCAACCCTATAATGGCGAAGGGCATAGAAGAACATTTGCTCCATACTCA
>JAHLLU010000188.1 GCA_020444005.1 archaeon | reverse complement strand
GTATCCAAGCCAAGTAGGTTTGAGGCATCTCTAAGCTCTGCCTTACCATTCTCCAGTACAAGATACTGCCACTTCTTAGCACAACCAGTCAATAGGACGCCATCAAAACCACTGAACTTCATGTAAGCTCCAAACAACCCGTTGGCTTGACTGCTTGTTGCTCCACCGGTTAATGCGCCTTTGGTTACTATGCTTACTGAGCCGCTTCCACCGATACTTGTGCCGTTGAGGGGTCCGGTGCCTATGAATACGATGTTTCTTGGATCATCAAAATCGATGTCACGGGGAACCAAGTCATAAAGTAGCTTTGCGCCTAGGGCGGTTCCTCCAAGATATTTTCTTAGAACAGCGTTACTGTACTTGATTGTCTCTATCGAGCCTTCAGTTAGATTGATTTTTAGCACTTTTCCAGCATATCCCTTAAGGTCTACCATAAAACTCACATAATTCAGAGTAACGGGTAATGAAAAAGAGTTCCGAGTATGATGAAGATAACTATAAGATTCTATGGCATAGCATACGACAAAACAGGTAATCGTGAATGGCGTCAAGAACTGGACAAAAAATCGACGATAAAGATACTATTAGAGAAAATAGTAGCAAAATACCCAGCACTCGGTGAACTCGTATACGGTAGAGACAAAAAGATGTTGGAGTATCTTGCAATCTCCGTAAACAATAGGGATATTTTAGGATTAAACGGCTTCAATACGGTGCTCCATGATGGTGATTTGGTTTTCATCATGCCTCCAATTGGTGGAGGCTAGAGGGCCAGATCAAGTATGTCAAAGTTGAAAACTATTTTCATGATATAGAGAACTATCACAGCTGCTACGTTCTGAACTGCAAAACGGTAATAGTCTGGCTCTTTTCTACTCAAATATAATGCCCCAAAGATCGGTGGCACAGCAATAAGGAACCAGAAAGTCCAGTAAACTAGGAAAACCGTGTTCAACAACGATACTATTGTGAACTCTAACAGGCTTTGAGATGACGGGAAAACCGTGTTTGTAAGATAGATAATGACTGCAGACACAAGGGATAGCAAGGTTAGAATGATGTTTAACAGGGTCCAACCCGGAAGAATCCTCTTGAATAATGCATTTAGATCCATTATGGGCATGAGTATGTATGCCTAGATAAAGGGGTTATTGAGCTTCCTGCTCTGGAGGCTCGGGATCAATCCAGCTGAACTTTTTCTCAAGTGTCTTGCTGTAATAGTTACGCCAATCATAGTCAACTTTCTTACCCCACTCAAAGTAGACTCGGGGATCAACGTAGCTCTTGAGGCTAGTGCCAAGGTTATAATCTTTTGTTAGCTCCTTTGCTTCTATCTGTAGCTTAGTTTTCTCGATTAACGCCTCGTCTTTCTGTTTACGGTCTTCCATACGTTCCTTGAGCTTAGCTATACGTTCCCTGTGTTTGGCTTTGGTGTCTCTGATTCGTTTTCTTCCGTTGCTGATGACATTCTTCTTGGACTTTATCCTGTTTTTGATGCCTTTAGTGGCTCGTCCATCCTTCTCGCGCTCAGCAAGCTCATTCTTGTACTCCTCGAGTTTTTCTTTATCAGCCTCAAGCTTCGCCTCATACTTGGCGACACGCTCTTCATATCGGAGATTCGTTTCATGAATACGCTGCTTGTACTTTCTAATATTCTCCCGGGCACGTGTACGACGTTCTTTCAAACGCTCTTTCTGGCGGTCAAGACTCTTCTGCCATGAAGCCGAGATGGTGCGTTTATGGTTGCAGGTAACAGCTGCTTCAAGGTTCGCCAAAGTAGCTACATGCTTCTTTACATACTCAGGAGCCTCTGGGTCAACCTCTATTTCCTTAAGCTTGGACTCTACAGCCTCAGTGGCGTAGCATGTTCTGAAAACCTTAGCGGAAATTCCCTCCATAACCTCATCTAGGAACTCGCTTACAACGCTACTGTTCACCTCATCGAATAACGTGTTTCCATCGCTATTTTCCATGAACTCCTGAAGGTTATCCACTACATCCTTATCCAGTTCCGCGGTCAATAGCAGTCGTACGCTGTCTTTACCGAGGAAATCAAAAGTAACTGAGCCATCATCATTGATGCATATATGCTCGGCGCGTAGACTTGAGGCGCCCACAGTATCAGCTTCCTCGTCCTCATCTTTCTCGTCTCCCACCCTGAACTTCAACTCATCAATGAGATAACATACCGTGGCCGTTTTACGGCGCTTAATATCACCGTGTTTAAGGTTCTCGGCTATGAAACGTTGAATTTTATTGAGATTCTTTCTTAGCTCGATGGCTTTATTGAATTTCTCTATCTCTTTACGCTGCTTGATAGGACTACTATCGTGAGGCCAGACATACTTGATCTTGCCTGATAGTTTATCTCTCCAACGTGCGATCCATATACTCTCCGGGTCCCAGAGAACCTCTTTCCAGTCTCCTGGGGGAACCTCGGCGTCTGGACTCAGGTTTAGCTCAACGTCTTCGTATCTAGGGCCTTCCTTCCATTTACCCCTGTATGGGTGTTCGCCTCGGCCCATGAAGATGCTGCTTGGTTCTACCATGTAGTTGCCTAGTTCGCATCTTTCGCCGTCGATTGTTGCCCACCCGTATTTTTCCTTATTTGCCTCGCGTATCTCTTTTCTTTGCTCGCGGAGGCGTTTCTTCTCCTCTTTGTCAAGGTTTTTCTTGCGTTCTCTCTCGGCTACAACCATTTTGTATATTGGAGTATAATCAATGTCTCCGAGTAGCACCTTGAAACCCATTAGTTCACTCAGGTCCTCGTGAAAGTTTTCAGCAAAAATCGGGTCCTCAACATAGGGTGTGCCTATTTTTTTAGCCCACGCTACTACTCGTTCTTCTTCCTCTGGAGTGAGTTTGTGTAGCTCGCCCTTGATCTTTACTGATAGCCCCTGTGGTTCATATCGTGGGGGCACCATGACGCCGTTGTGATGCATTGACTCCATGCTGTAGCCTCTGTTGACTTTGATGAATATCGTGGGTTTTTTTAAAGATTTAGCAAAGTCCCGCCACAAGGAAGTATAATATCTTGCGGTTACACCTGTTTTCTAATGCCAGAAGAGAAGCTAATCAACAAAGATGAGGTAAAAGGCTTACTGTTACTGGTCTTGTTGTTTGTCTCGGTAGTTGGTGGGCGTCAATTAGGAAACTATTATGCAAGTTATCAAGAAATGACGCAGCTCAAGGTTCTATTTGAGGTCACAGAGGAAGAGCTTTCTAGATACATTAACTCGGTGATAATCGGAGAAAACTCCGATTTAGAGGTTGGAATAGTTATTGCTAGCCCCACTATGGATAACAGTGCAGGAATCGTTACGAGCACCCCTGACTATGTGAATCGATGGTTGATTGGATTGACTGTAAGTCCTTTGGTGGTAAATCAACCAGAGGCTTCCGAGGTAGAGCTTGAAATGCTTATCGAGGAGTCTGTTGTTGATGAGGCGTTGTATGATTTTCCGAAGGAGAAAATCAGCTTTATCGCTTATACTGATCGAATGATGAGTCTTGACATTGAAGACCTTGAAGAGTTCAAGAGTATAATTGAAACCAGTGTTGATGAATACGGTGGAGAAGTCAAAGTAACCTTCAGAGGTCAAGTCCACATGCATTTGCTTTTCTTGGATACATGGCTCCCATACGAGGTTACAAGGTATCCTATTGTCAGTGCACCATATCTAAGGTATGTTGACTCTGACTGGATCAGCTATACGGAGGGCTCAGTTTCTAGCATGTCTGTAGATGAGGGCGGCTATGTAGTGGTTGATTTTAGAAACCCTACTAGACTTCATAGCTTAAGTGAAGAAGTAACGTGTCAAATATTCAGTGTTGGTGAGGATGAGCCGGTGTTATCCATTTCTAAGACGGTTAGTGTTCCACCCAGTACTGATGGTCAGTATACTTTTTCGTTTATATTTGAAGAACCTGGAGATTATGTTTACCGGGTGTGGTCTGGGGATAGGTTGCTTGCTGAAGGGGAGAAGGTTCTCTCAGTAGAATAATTGCTTACTATGAGCTTTTCTAATACAAAAAATCATATTCTATTAGCGTAATTTTACATTGGGGGAGTGTAAAATCAGCGCCACAAAAATAATATCAACAGAAAAACTCTCCCTAGATATATTCAAACTACTAAACAGGACTACAACTCAGTCAGAAGCAATCGACCAGATTCTACACAAAATAAGAGACCATTTTGAGGTATCAGCCACCGCTATTCGTCTGGAAGACAACGGGGATTATCCCTACTACTTCTATGATGGGTTCAGTGATATCCATATCGAGATGGAGAGCTATCTTTGCGATTCTGGAAATGGTCATCTCGCATGTGTATGTGGGCGGGTTTTGATGGGTAACACTGATCCAAGTTTTCCTTTTTTTACGGAGAACGGTAGCTTCTGGTCAAATAATACTGATAATTTACTTGAGACCAATGGAGTTGAGGAACTTGGAGAAACGAGAAACGTCTGTAACGCTGAAGGGTATCTTTCTGTGGCATTGATTCCTCTACGAAGCTCCTCAGGCATTATTGGGCTTCTTCAGTTGAATGATGAAAAGCCTGATAGGTTTTCTCCAGAGACCATCAGTTTTCTTGAGAGACTTGGTGAAAGCATTGGTATTGCCCTTGCGCGTCTTGATGATGAAGAAGATCGTAGGGGTTTAGAGAAAGAGCGTGAAAGGCTTCTTCATCAATATCAACTCAGAATCAAAGAAC
>JAHLLU010000187.1 GCA_020444005.1 archaeon | reverse complement strand
TGAAACCAATACAGTAGATAACCCAAACCCGGGAATACTCCTTAATATCGGAGTGAGAACCACGCCTAGAAGCAGCAGCAAGGGACCAAATATCATTAGCTTCTCCTCACCGAGACGAGAAACAAGTTTCTTGATAGCAAATCCCTGTAGGAAAACTTGGATCAACCCGATAAAGATAAACACATAGCTCATCTCAACCTCGGTGAAACCATAATACTCGATAGCTAGAAGAGGCACAATAACCGGAATAGCTGCGAAAGCGAGAGTAACAAAAAAGAAGATAACATAAACCTGACCAATGAAAGGCTCACGCACAGCATCCAATACACCTCTCAAGCTTTCCATTAAACCAGCTTCACTCGATCCAACTGCATGCCTTTCTGGCTCAGGCAACAAAACAAAAAGCAGAACAAGATTAACTAAAGATAAAAACAACGCCGCATACCCCGGAGCACGCAACCCATAAGGACTTAACAAACCCCCGAAAACAGGCCCTAGAATGAACCCTATTCCAGTGGCAGCCCCAATTTTACCTATTCCACTTGAACGCTCCTCTTTTGTTGTGATATCAGCTACATACGCCTGAGCCACCGCCCCTTCTGTAGCCAAACCAGCAACAAGCCTTGAAACAAGAAGCACAAAATAATTTGATGCAAATGTAAACAAGGCAAAACTCCCAACAGACGTAAGAATACTGAAGATCAGTACAGGTCTCCGGCCACGGGTATCTGAAATCCTACCAAGCACAGGAGAAAACAAAAGCTGCATTACACTATAACTAGCAATAAGAATTCCAATCCCCGCTGCCCCTGATGCAAATCGCTGAGCATAGAAAGGAATCAAGGGTATTATCATGCCAAAACCTGTCATATCTATAAGCACAGTAAGCATGAGTAAGTTGATAGGACTAAGGCCGCCTTTAATCTTCATAGAAAATACCCCAGAACGGGGCGTTTTAATGGTATCCTATTTAATTCCGTTTTATATTCCACGATTCATTTTTCTAAATGAGTAACCATGAGCATAAGGAAAAGAGAAGCTGAAGACACCTTCAGAAAATGTGAGAACTGTGGATATGATCGAGGTTTCCATTCATCATTCAAAAAAGAAGATGAACAACACAAAGTGATATTGATCTGTCCAGAGTGCGGCACAATGTACGATACCGGCTGGAAGATTACACTAGAAAATGTTTAACCTAATAAGCAGGCTAAAAGAGCCAGCGATATTTCAGGGAAATCTACAAAAGAAAAAATATTTTGAAGGCTGGTATTTCAAGCAATCAGACCAAAAAGGCGAAACAAAACTAGCCATAATACCAGGAGTATCCCTAACAAGCGAAGACAAACATGCATTCATACAGGTCTTCGACGGCGTTGAAAACAAAGCACATTATATAAAATACCCTCTTTCCATGTTCAAACCCGGCAAATCACCTTTTTCCGTCACTATAGGGAAAAACCGTTTCAGCTACACAGGCATAGAACTTGACATAGATGAAGAAATTCGAGTAAAAGGAAAACTAGACTATACAAACCAAACACGATTCAGAGCACCAAGATGGATGCGAGGCATCATGGGCTTTTACGGATACGTACCCTTCATGGAGACCTACCACGGATTACTCAGCTTGGACCATACTGTTGACGGAGCGATTAAGATAGACGACTCAAGCCTACGATTTCAGAATGCCAGAGGATACATCGAGAAAGACTGGGGCACAAGCTTCCCATCAGCATGGATATGGATGCAAGGAAACTGCTTCAAAAAACCCAAGACGAGCATAATGATATCAGTTGCAGTGATCCCGTGGCTTGGCTCAAGCTTCATCGGACACTTGGCCATTCTCCTACATGAAGACAAACTGATTAATCTGTCAACATACGCTGGCGGCAAAATATCCGTTCTCAAAAAGAAACAAAATGGCGTTATGATTACATTAGAATCAAGAACACATAGACTAGAAATAGATGCCTCCCAAGGAGAAGCAGTAGATCTAAAATCACCTGAAAAAGGCGTGATGACGGGAAAAACAGTCGAGAGCCTATCTAGCAGTATCAAACTCAAACTAATTGATAAGAAAAGAAATACACTCGTGTATTCAGGGGAGACCTTGGGAGCTGGTCTCGAGATAATGGACCCACAAGACCATATCATAAAGAAACTTGATCTACCATAACATCTAATCTACATGAAAACATCAATAATGTAAAGCCAGAGATTCATGGTTAAGCCAGATAGAAGCGAGGATACCATGATTATTGATGAAACCTGTTTCTCCATAAACTTGTAACGCTCACTCAAAATAACCATAGAGAGAGCCAAAGGAGTCCCATACATCACTACTAGGATAGATGTTTGAAGCAGAGACAAACCAAACCATCTTGAAACCAACAAAGCTACAAAAGGAAGCACAAACAATCTAATAGAACTAATCAAACCCGCTTCCACCAACCCAGAGTATTCCTTGCCGTAAATCGAGACCCCCAGCATGAATATAGCAATAGGCGCCACACTTCCACCGATCATGTGAAGACCAGAGGCGACAGGTGCAGGAATATTATACTCTAAAAGAGAAAAACCAACTCCAACCATTATCGATAAAATCAAAGGATTTGTGGACAGACTAGACACAATTTTTCTGAGCAAAGATTCATCTTTTTGCTTGTTTGAGGTGATCTCAAGCAGAATAAGGGATAGAATAAAGCCAAGAGTATTGATAGAGGCAACGGACAGAGCCGCGTATCTTTCTGCCTCCAAACTATTGAAGGCGAATCTAATGAAAGCAAGACCAAAAAAACCCAAGTTACCGAAAGCAGTAACAATGATATAGAGAAAAAGCCGCCTCTGATCGATTCCAAGACTCAAACAGAGTAATACGACCCCAGCTAATACCAAGAATAAAGGCACTAGATTCAAACCCATGAATCTAAGAGTATCCACGTTAAACGTTATCTCGGATAAATCTACAATTAATAAGGCAGGGAGTCCAAAATAATATAGATAACTTGAGAAAACCCGTTCATCACCAGCCCGCAGAAACCCCTGACGACGAGCAAAAAAACCGAGAAAAATCAAAGAAAACAAAGGTAAACTTGTCTGCAAAACCAACTCTATACGCATATGACTGCCTATGAAACACCCAATATAAACAATAATAAAACCAGTAATATTGAAATGACGATAAGAGAATCGCAATAATGTGTTTTCAGATGAAACTGACAAACCGAAAAAAATGGCTGAAGAGTTAGTCCAAGGAAAACGAGAAAACAAAGACATCAACCCTGTTGAAGTGAAAGGTTACTGCGAGGACACAAGATTCACAGTAGACGTGGATAAAAACCAGACAGAAATAATCGCATACGATTTTATCGACGACAACGGTGGATTCGATCTACCAGTATAAACTATCTTTTTTATAAATTAGAAAAAGGGGAGGAGAAATGGTCTTACTCTAGGACCATAACTGTACTGTAAACAGCGGGTAGCTGACGCTCGATAGTAAGGACTGCACCAGCTGAAGGCCTTAGCTCAATCCTGAACTCCTCATATGGATGTACATACACGTTGTTCATATCAAGCTGTACTGGATCTACCAAGCTCATGTTGATGGCAGTGAAGTCGACAGTTACCTTGAACTTTTCACCAGTCTCACAGAGGCTGTCACCATCACTGTTGACACCCTGTATAGTCATGATTGTACCGTTGGCATTGTAGATCTCGCCGTGGCATCTTGCGTTGGTATATGTTGCTACGAGTTTACTGTCATCTAGGTCAACTGGTTCGTGGCCTTGGCTGAGCTTGATGTAGAAGGTCAGCTTCTCAAGGTCGATATCGGCTTGGTCGCCTCCGGTGGAGCCAAATTGGCCGATTACGCCGCTGTCAACCAGTAATGCGCTGCTTGCCTCACTCATACCAGATGAGATAACTGACTGTGCTTTCTCTGCTGTCAGGAATCCCATGTTTAGTACGACGAATGCAAAGGCTGCTGCTGTGATGACGAATGCTACTAATATGATGGCTGTTTCCAGACCAGTCATACCGCTTCTCTTGTTTAGTTTCATTTCTCTTATACTCCTTCCCCGCAGTGGGGACTGATTGAATTGATTGCAGTAGATGAGTGATATAGCGAATTGTTTGTCGAAGACTCCAACATACAAACCAAAGGAAAGGGGACATCATAGTCTCCTAAAACATTAATACAGGTTGGAAGAGAGTACAGGTACCAAACAAGCATACGGTGAACACAATGAGCCAAGAAAACATAATCTACATTGGAAGAAAACCAGTCATGGCATACTGTCTCGCAGTAATGACAGCACTAAAAGAATCAGAATCAGAGGTGACACTAATGGCCCGTGGAAGAGCCATCAGCAAAGCAGTCGACGTAGCAGAGGTTGTCAGGAACCAGTTCCTATCCGATCTTGAGGTAAAGGAAATCAGCATCGGTACCGAACAACTTGAGACAGAAGACGGAAGCCCTAGAAACATCAGCAACATAGCAATTGTGCTGGCAAAGGACTAGGTCTCTTTCTCAATCATTATTTTGGTTTCTAGTAAGTATAGTTACTAATGTTATTCCTATCATTATCATGATTGGGTGGTATCCAGGGATACTATTTGAGGTCTGAATATTGTTTATGGTAATGGATATATTGGTTTCAGCTTCTGAAACCTCGATCCAACCCGCACCGATATCGTAGTAGAGCCTTAAAACAAGGGGTTT
>JAHLLU010000186.1 GCA_020444005.1 archaeon | reverse complement strand
GGGGTCATTCATTACCTCAAAAGGTCCTTTCCACCGTATCCCCGTCACAATATAGCCCCCAGTTGAGACCGCCTCAACACTGTGAGGTTGATAGCCACCAGAATCATAATACTCCCGGCTCCACAATACGTCTCCATCTGCATCTGTTTTCACTAACACCATAGCCTCAGAGACTAGAATCTTGGAGATGGTTCCACAGACAATATATCCGCCATCAAGAGTGTTCTGAATTGAGCTTCCACTGCATTTCTCGTATAACAAGTACTCGCTTACCGATTCACCGTTTTGATCAGTTAATACCAGATATAGGTCTCCACGATCTGCACCTCTGGGCTTCATTAGGCAAGCTAAGGCATAACCTCCTTCTGGTCTCGTTGCATGTGAAAACGAGATGTCTGTACCTTCATCACCGAAATTGTGTTGCCAATCAAGCTCAGGAGCCTCAGCGTACACCATGGAACATGTGAGCAATGAGATGAAAAATAAGGAAAATAGTATGGTTTTCTTATGGTTCATAATGAAACAAATGATAGGCTGATCGTATTAGCGTTTTTCATCAAGAAACTTTGACGAAGTTGATGCTCTGTTCTAAAACTTAGTATTATAAACTTCAAGAAAATAGTATTTCATGATTTGCTCACTATAGAAGAGCTTGATAATCATAATATAGAAAATGAGAAATTAGGCATGATCCTAGAAAAAGAACCAAGAATATCTGTTCTGCTTATTGTAAGCGTAATTTTCGTCACAATTGGAGTGATTGGCGGAATCATACCGAATTCATCTTTCAGCAAGACTTATCATTTGTACATTTTTACAGCTCCAGCATTAGAAATAAGATACAATGAAACATACAAAGCCAACACTTTGCTATCAGAGGCTGAAAACATCGTATATGCCCTGATAGAGGGGTGCGATTTTGATGGTAACATCCTAGATAAGGATACTAAGTTAGCTAGAGCGGTCCTTAACTACGCTAATCATAATGTGACTGTTTATACTCATGGTCGTTTTGGGCTTGTTGTAGAACCGTATCATACTCCAAAACCGGATGTTAGTCTAGTAAAAAATGTGTTATCATATAGTATTACATTAAAACAAGGCGAAAACCAGGAAGAGTTATTTGATTCTACAGGAGATTTAGAAAAGTTCCCAGAAGAGTATGTGATCAATTTATTAGACCTAGAAAAATCAATGAACCTGACTCCTCCATATATTTTGCAATGTGATGGCTGGCAGAAATATAGATGTGCCTCAACAATCGAAGAAACCTATGACCAATGGGAGGGGACGTTTTGGAGCGTTGAGGTCTACGATAATTCTTCTCTTGCTGTTTCTCAGTATGCTTCTGTATCATCGGATTTAATCAGGGAGATTAATCCTGTTGCTTCTTTGGCTAAATCGAGTTGGCTTGCTTATATTTTGATAGGATTAATTGGACTATTTTGGGTGCATTCAAGAAAAATGAACTAACTATTCTCGTTTACCTTCTCGGAAAATGCCCCAGCTAATAAAAACACATAATTGCTTTTTTCATAAGTAAAATCCGTATTTAACGTCTCATGTAACAATGATATCGAATTTCCCGCAATATACCAAGTTCAAGATAAAGTAGTTTTTCGGCTACATCTATTAAATTGTTTGAATTATCATAAAGAGGAAATAAAGTTTAGAGCCAGTTTGTTGGGCTCCTCTACGGTGCCATGGAATTCAAAACCAGTTACTAGTCCATCTTTTTCTGGTTAATAAATTCAATTAAAGGTTGTTTGGTATCAGAATCCTATGAAGAAGAGTATGTATCCAACTGTAAGATGAACCCCAAATAGACAATTATGTACAAGGATGGTGGTTAGAAGACTCCCTGTTCTCTGATACGCGTACCCCATCAACAAACCAATAGGAATGGTAACCAAAACAGACAACACAGCGGAGCCCAAAGGCATATTCAGGTAGTTGATGATATGAAAGCCGCCCCAGAAGATAGCAGCTATAACCGTCCCCACATGAAGCCTGCTACCATGTATCTCCAAGTAGCCTTCTAGGTTTTTCATTAGATAGGTCTGTATAAGTCCCCTGAACATAGTCTCCTCTGAGAGCCCCACAATGATCCACTGGAATACCAGATTACCAGCCACATCAAATGGGGTTACTGGCTTCGGGATGCTCAGCGGTAAACCTCTTACGATGTTGATAAGGTAATTGAGGGACATCAGGAGACCAGAAATTAATCCTATATACAGCATTCTTCTATGGGTAAACTCTGGAGTGTCTTCTCTTAGATTGAATCCATATCTACTTGGCTGGCCATGAGACACGTATAGAATAACCGTGAAAGGGATGATGAATTGGGGGATATGAACAAGAATCGCCATGCCCCAAGGAGACGCAGAGAAATTCTCAAACAAGAAAACTATACACCAAGCGGTGACTAGAGAAACCGCCAACATCTTCACGATTGGAACAGGTCTAAGCCGTATACTCAACTTTACCTAATATTCTCTTCAATTCTTTGATATTAAAGTCAGATATCCACCACACTGGATACATCAAAAGCTGAATTTTATTTCGTGTAGACGCTGTATCGTTCTTTCTGTCGATTGTATCGTCTTAGTCTGATTCGTCTGCTCAATGTCTTTATCTCCTGCACGTGCCCCACCATATCCTCACGTGGCACAATCACCAGCACATCCTCCACAAGCTCCAAGGGGATACGTGTAGCGCCCCACTCGTTCATAACCTCCACCACATCCTTTCCCAGCAACAACATACGGTGAACACGCCCCGAGACCCCCAGATACAGGCCCCAGTCCTTACACAACACCACCGGGTCAGACTCATGCTCATCTATCTTACACCGGTCCTCGTTAGCGTCACGCCACCGAACAAGTACCAACGAGCCCTTGGGGATACCCTGAACCAGATCACCCTTAATCTTCCTCAAACCCACCTACTCCGCAGACTATTCATGGCTGACTCATTCTGCATTCGCATCCACTGAGCTAACCCAATCCCCAAGCCACCACAGACAGGCTTCACACCAGCCACATATGACCCAGATGAGTCCAACGCAGCCACAAGCGTCAGAAAACAGACATATCCCTCACCCGGTGAATACCTGTGCACGGCTCGGGTGATCTGGAAATCCTCACAGATTACCCCGTCCTTCAGGCTTGTCAGCTCCACGATCATAGGAGGACGATAACCCAGCTGAGCCAACCCAAGGGTGACCAGATTGACTGTTACCAGCGGCTCTTTACGGTTCAGTACAATGTTTTCCGCCACATAATCCGCGTAATCAAGGTCCGTGATGGATTTATCCACCAAGCGGAGACACCGTTCCCCATACGCATCAATGCTTGTGCTGTCGCTGCTTGTGCCTGCTTTCTCGTCTCGGATAAATCGAAGCTCGTCTATGAGGAATCCGCCGGTGCCAATCTGACTGCTGTGGTTTGCCTGAATCTGGACCGTGTCAACTATTTTCCCCGGGTTACCTGTAGTCGCGAAGTCACCGAGATCAACACTGTACTCAACCCAGCTAGCCGCTGCGCCCTTAGTTATTCCTGTTTTCAGGTAGTAGTCGGTGGTCCATGTGCTGCTTCTCCAGAGCCTGCAGCTAAAGTCATCGACGCTGAGCCCCGAGCCATACTTCATGCTCCAAGCGATCCGGTCATACTCGGTAATATCAATGTCACCGAGGTTAAGACGCATCCTGTACACCGTGCCCGGGTTTGTGGTGTTAAAGTGGATGCTTGCTGTGCCCGCTGCTTTATCCCCTGTGTCGCTCTGAGGGTAACCTGTATCAGTTGGGTCTGGGCTGCTCCAGCCCTCCGCTGACTCCGTGAGCGTGTCACCGTCAAGGGGATTGCTTTCCTCCTCGAAGATAATCACCTTGGCGTTGTTGGTTAGCGGGGGACTGCCTTTGATGCTCATCCGGGTCTCTATGTCCAGTATGTTCTGGGTTGAGCCGTCTCCTCCATCAGACAAAACCTCACCGCAGTTGAAGACACCGTATTTTTTGAAGCGTAGTGATCCCCCTGGGTCGGTGTAGAAGTTGGCGCCGTTTTCCCCCGTGTTATAGGTTGCTGTCTCTGCTAGTTTCTCTAGTAGGCTCCAGAGGTTTTCGTCTCTGAAGTGGTTCTGGATGGCTCTGTTGGTGGCGTCTTTTTCATTGTATAGCTCCGGGGCTGATGCGTCTACTAGGTCGTCTATTATGGTGCTGATCTGTGTGGGTGATGTGTACTCGTGGCTATAGGTGCGCTCGTGGAGAATCTCCCCAAGGTCCTCACAGTTCAACACCAGTAGGGGGTTATCAGGGTCACCACCAGTCACCCTGTCGATAACACGTCCAGTGAATAACTTGTAGACAAGATTCTCATCTACGCCCGCTAGGTAGAGCAATATGATTGATCCGGGTCCTGCTCGCGCTGCACCGCTTAATGGAGCCTCTGTTGCTAGACTGGTTGCTTCCCGTGGGGTTATTGCTCGTTTGATGATTCTGATCTCGTCTACTGTGCAGGTGGTGTAGTTGCTGTACCCTGAGTCGTTGTGGAGGCAGCCAAAGGTTAGATCGTTGTCTGTGAGGGTGATGGAGCCGAGGGTGCCCATGGATTCACCGTCAAACACGCCGTCAACGTAAAGCCCAACCACATCACCATCAGGGTCAATAACACCCACAATATGATGCCATTCTCCATCAGCCACCGTCGCGGATGATGTATACTGGACCGTGTTTCCTG
>JAHLLU010000185.1 GCA_020444005.1 archaeon | reverse complement strand
CGCTGGAGGAGATGAAGGAGATCACGAGCCCCACAAAACCCGAGAAAGCAATAACTGATATCTTCGCTGTTCTTCAAGGAGCATTAGCTATCACATATATCCCGAGAAAGATCAAACTTGTGAACGCGTCTGAGAACGGGTTCCTCGCTATTAACGTCGATAAGGAGAAGATACAACGTGTTTTCTTTAACGTTATCACAAACGCCGTTGAGGCGATGACTGATGGAGGAACTCTTTACATCAGTCATGAGATACAGGACAGGTTTGTCGAGTTCAAGATCAAGGACACTGGACCAGGCATTCCCCCTGATGTCATGGATCGCATTTATGACCCGTTTTACAGTACGAAGCCTAGGAGTCTTGGATTGGGTTTGAGTTTCTGTAAGTTGGCTGTGGAGTCTACTGGTGGAAAGATCAGTATTGATAGTAAGGTGGGTGAGGGTACCACTGTGTCCATAGGTTTACCCAAGTAGTCGATGCTGTTTTATCCCCATAGTTCCCCAGTTTTACTGATTTAATTTGCCGAAACTTAGGATCAGTTGGAAAGAGTATGGGCGACGGCTCGAAAATCTCCGTGAACACATGAAGGAGAAAGAGTTTGACGCCTATCTCATCACAAGCGGTGTAAGCATCTTCTACTACAGCCACTTCTACCACATGGTAACCGAGAGACCAGCGGGACTCCTTGTGGAGCCTGATGGAAAACCAGTGTTCCTCGGTCCGCTGCTAGAGGCGGATCACCTCAGATTACAGACCCCATTGATAGGAGACTGTTACACGTATCTGGACTATCCCGGTGAGAAGCATCCAATGGAGCGTTTCAAGGAATGGCTCACTGAGCTAGGGTATGGAAACGCCAAGATTGGCACGGATAACCCTGCTGGGGCAGGTGGCACCATGGGGTATACGGGTCCAAAGCTGAATGAGTTGATGAAGGATGCAGAGTTTGTATCTGATGGACAGTATCTGTGGGATGTCAAGCTCATCAAGAGCAGAGAAGAAATAGAGTTAATCAAGGAATCAGCAAAATGGGGCAACCTCGCCCACACATATCTCCAAGAATACACCCGACCCGGATTATACGATATGGAGGTAAGGCTCCTAGCGACACTGGAAGCCACATCAGCCATGCGTAAGACACTGGGCTCCGAGTATCACTCCATCAAAGGCAGAGCAGTATCCGCCGGTTTCAGAGGACAGGTAGGTTGGAAATCAGCCATACCTCACAGTATTGACCTTAATAGACCCATCAAGGATGGCGATGTATTGGTCACAGGTGCAGGTGCTGACATAGGTGGCTATGGTAGCGAACTTGAGCGAACCATGATTGTTGGTGAGCCTACTGCTAAGATGGAGAAGATGTTCAAGGTGATGTGTGAAACTCAGGAAGCTGCGGCTGAGGCGTTGAAGCCGGGAAATACTTGTGCTGATGTGGATAAGGCTGCGAATAAAGTCATCAAGGATGCCGGTTACTGGAGTCTGGTAAAACATCATACCGGGCATGGTATTGGTTTGCTTGGGCATGAGCCCCCGTATCTTGATCAGGGAAACGATCAGGTACTTGAACCAGGTATGGTTGTGAGCCTTGAGCCGGGTATCTATGAGCTTGGATACGCTGGGTTCAGACACAGTGATACCTTGGCTGTGACCGAGGATGGATGCGAGTGGATAACATATTATCCAAGGGACATCGAGTCCCTCACAATCCTATAGATTCTCTTGTAGCCAATCCAATACTTTTTCCTGTAACGGAATCCTATGCTCACTGAAGCTATGGTCTGCGCAGTCTACAAGGCTCCAACTCTTGGGTGGTGTGGCTTTCTCGTAGAGTGCTTTGCAGTCATCTGGTTGGGTTACGTTGTCCGCTGAGCCCACTATTACTAATACAGGTGCCTCTATGTCGGCTATCTTTTCCATGGGGTTCAGCTTCTCTGCAGCCTCCATCATACTCTTCCTGTACTCAGACTCATCACCATAAGCTAGCTTGCCTTTCGCCATCTCTACGAATATCGGGAAAATGTTGTCAATGACCTCTGCTGAAAGCCACTTGGATATATCTGAGGCGGGGCTCATCAGAACACCAGCCTTGATAGACTTGTCCTTATGCATCACGTTACTTAGGGGTACTGCGCCCATGCTATGTGAGACGAGTCCAACTCTTTCAGAGTCAACGTAGCTCTGTGATTTCAGGTACTTGACCGCGTCCTCGGTGCTGGGGGCTAGGTTGCTGAAACTGTAGGTTCCTTCGCTGCCCCATGCGCCTTGATAGTAGAACACGAGTACTGCTATGTTGTTTAGTGCTAGGTGTTCTGCTAGGTCCATGTTTTTGGTGTCGCCGGGGTAGCCGTGGCATATTGCTATTGCTGGGTATTTTCCATCCTCTGCTGGTCTGTAGGTTCTGCCACGTAGGCTGTGTCCGTTGCTCTTGAATTTGATATCCTCTACTATTATCGCCAATTTCACTCTACTCTCCATACGTGTTACTACCTTAACAATTTTAACAGCCAAACACCACTGGTACAACGATGGGGAAGCGCATCACCAGCAAGTTCAAGCCACAAAACAAGTGGGTACGCGAGATGGTCGAAGGCGACCCAAACGTAGCATCAACATTAGACGTAACCAGCGACATGCTCAAGCTACAAGCACCCAGCCAAAGCCTTTGTAGTGTCTGTAAAGGCGGTAAGATGCTCTGCGGTAAAACCACGTGCCCCATCATGGCAAGATTAGGCGCATTTAGTTCAATGTTTCAGAGCATAAAGGGCACTGAGATTGATGGTAGTAGCCCTCCAAGTGTATTCGTTGGAAGATTTGGTTATCCCTATGTTCACATTGGTCCACTTTCTCCTACGTTTTACGGTAACACCGAGATACTGGATGCTCCTGAGCAGTGGTTCGGTAAGAGCATTGACGAGATCATAGGTTACAGAAGCCAACTAATCAGGGGAATGACGCCTGTAAACGTCAGAAAGCCTTGGAAGGCAGGTAAGCTTCTTGATCAAACTCGTGAACTTAGCCTCGCTGAGCATTATGTGGAGACCGAGATGAAGCTCACGAAGAAGCCTACCAAGCGTTTCTACATGAATGGTGATATTCAGCCTATTGGTCCAACTGCTCCACTGGAGAACGTGGACATCGGGTACATCAAGTGGAACAGGCATATGGAGAAATATCACTATGACACTGATTTGAAGGCGGCTCCGGCAACCATCAAGCTGTTCGAGAACGATGTACCCCTAAGCAACATCATGCGTGCCTTCAGTATGGGCAACTTTGGAATAGAGAAAAATAGGCGACTGGTGCCCACCCGTTGGAGTATTACCGCTGTCGATGACTTGTTGGGTAAGCATCTAACCAAGAAGATCAAAGACTATCCTTTGATCAATCACTATGAGGTTTACGAGTCCAACTATATTGGTAACCGGTTTGAGATACTCTTGATGCCTGATGCATGGTGCTACGAGGCTTATGAGGCATGGTATCCACGCACCCTCTGGAACCCAGACGAGGAAGAAGTAGCAATAGTCACAGACTGGGAGCCATGGAAAGGACGCAGCAAATACGCCTCAATGGGAGGCTGTTATTACAGTGGCAAACTAGCGGTACTGGAAGACCTTGATGAACGAAAACGACAAGCCAAGGTATTCATCTTCAGAGAAGCCTACCCAGATTATATTCTACCCGTGGGCGTATGGCAGGTAAGGGAAAACTGCAGAAACGCCATGAGACAAGAGCCAAGGAAATTCGAGACCATGAATGAGGCGCTGGACTATACCATGAGTAGGCTTAGTATCCCCTTGAAAAGATGGATTGAGGCAGGGCCGCTCCTCAAACACACGTTGACGCAGAGAAAATTAACGGACTTTTTCCACTGACTCTATTCGCCTGTTTCTTCGAGTGGATTGGTTATTCGCCCAATGAATAGTATTGTGCCTGTTCTGTCGTCTCTGATGATGAATAAGAATGGTCTGTCAACGTAGAACCTTGTCTCTGATGGTGCAGCACTTGTGAGGCTTATTCCAATGTTTGTAGCTGCCGCCGCTACTGTTCCCTCCTCATCTACCTCGATGAGCGCCTTATGGTCCACGAAGTCAATGTACAGGTTCTGGGGGCGAACATCGGCTATCTTGCTTAGGTTCGCCTCAAAGGGTTCAAACGCTATACCCATTCCCATGTCTGATAACACATCATTGAGCCGCTTCTTGCCGTACTCGAACTTGAACTTCGGCATACGGAGCTTTAGATCGGAGACCTTATGCATCCCGTTGATGGCTTCATCAAGTGTCTCTGTGTCAAGAGTCTCCATCCAGTCATCAAAGACTACGTCTCTATCAGGTAAGAAGACGTACATGGCTACTTGTTCTCTGCCGTAGGGTAGTCTGCACGCCGCGTAGTTGGTTCTGTTGACGTATTTGAAGTCCTCTTTCTGAGCCATTGTATCCACCTGCACAATGGTTCCGTCGGTTAGGTAGAAGTCACGTTTCTGGGTGTCACTTTTCTCAAACTTGTTTGTCCAGTCTGCCTTGAAATAGATGGCGTTCAAGAGAAACATCACGTTCTGCGAGTCTATCTGGTCCAGAATCTTGTCGATTTTTCCCTCGGTTTTCTCGTTTACCCAGTCATTCAACTCATCCACCGTAGCTTGATTGAAAGGTCTAGCATAGTACTCGCTCCTGTAGTGGGTTTCAAGGGTCTCCTTGTAAGATTCATAGACAACCTCGTCGAAATCCTCCTTAACCCAGAC